>JABMRA010000046.1 GCA_013202925.1 Candidatus Omnitrophota bacterium
ATCTCAGGATCAAATTTGCTTCGCAAATTCGAGCCCCGTCCCTCGCTCCAATTCTGCCAAAGGCAGAATTGATCCTGAGGATGCGACTGAATAAGGAGCAACCGAAGGACCTAATAATAGTTATTTGGCGGAAAAGTTGGTTGATGGGCAGATCCTTCGATGGCTAAAATGTTCGCTTCGCTCGCATTTCTTAACGCCATCTCAGGATCAAATTTGCTTCGCAAATTCGAGCCCCGTCCCTCGCTCCAATTCTGCCAAAGGCAGAATTGATCCTGAGAGTGCGACTGAATAAGGAGCAGTCGAAGGACCTTAAAAATAATTATTTCAACCGCAATTTTACTAAATCCTAGAGGAGGCAGAGTGTGAAGATATTCGATTTTTTAAACGAAAAGGCAGTATCATCGGATTTAAAATCGCAGGACAAGAAAGGGATCATCCAAGAGCTTACCGGCCTGCTGATAAAGGCGGGGGAATTAAAACCGAAGATGAAAGACGCGGTGGTCAAGGTGCTTCTTAACAGAGAAGCCCTTGGTTCAACAGGTATTGGCCAGGGCGTTGCTATCCCTCACGGTAAATGTGAATATGTAAAGGAACTCGTAGGCGCCTTTGGCGTGTCAAAGAAAGGCATAGACTTTGACTCACTGGACGGCGAATCCGCATACCTATTTTTCATCTTACTTGCACCCATAGAGTCGTCCGGGCCGCACCTTAAGGCACTCGCCCGTATATCAAAATTACTCAAAGATAAATATTTTAGAGATTCTTTAAAAAACGCAGAAAACGAAAAGGCGCTTCTGAAAATCATTAAGGAAGAGGACCAAAGGAGATCATAGCCGGCGAACGAAAACGTCGAGCGACTAAATTATGAGTAGACTAAAGTGGCTGTATCCTGGAATGAAGGTAAAGCGCTGGATAATTGCGTGCGGCACAGGCGTACTGTTTGTTGCCCTTGGTTCGACCGTATTGATGCTTAAGAGATTTCCAGGTTCGCGGGGACTCGGACTTTCTATAATTATCCTTGGTTGTTTAGTGGTTATCTATGGAATAAAGAGGATGGTGAAATCGTTTATCAAGGTATTCCTGCCGCCGCAAAGGGAAGAAGATCTCGTAAACATAATGTATCACCATAGTCAGCTTGAAAAAGGCCCTAAGATCGTTGTAATTGGAGGCGGCACCGGATTATCAGTGCTCCTGCACGGATTAAAGGAGCAATCCTCGAATATCACGGCAATAGTAACCGTGGCTGATGACGGCGGTTCTTCCGGCCGTCTCAGAGAACAATTCGACATCCTCCCGCCAGGCGACATCAGAAACTGCCTTGTCGCGCTTGCAGACGCAGAGCCATTGATGCGGGATCTTTTTCAATTTAGATTCGGAAACGAGTCGGAATTAAAAGGCCACAGCTTTGGCAACCTGTTCATAACAGCCCTTTCAAAGGTTACAGGCGATTTTGAAAAGGCGATCAAGGAATCAAGCAAGGTCCTTGCTATAAGGGGCAGGGTCATCCCGTCGACATTTGATAAGGTCCAGCTTGTCGCAGAGCACCAGAACGGCCAGAAGACAAAAGGCGAGACAAAGATAGTCGAGCAGAATGTCCCTATACGGCGTGTGTTTCTGGATCCTGTAAACTGCAAACCGAGCAAGGATTCCCTTGAGGCCATAGACAGCGCAGACATAATAGTTTTGGGTCCCGGCAGTCTATACACGAGCGTGATACCGAATCTTCTGGTGAACGGCATAAGCGAAAGGATAGCGTTGTCCAAGGCGCCCAAGGTCTATGTCTGCAATGTGATGACTCAGGCCGGCGAGACAGGTAATTACACGGCCTTTGATCACCTGAACGCCATTATCCTTCACACGAGGCCTGACGTCGTTAATCATTGCATAGTAAATATCGGAACGGTTCCGCCAGAGCTATTGAAAAAATACGAAGAGGAGAATGCGTATCCGGTCCTTGCCGATTCAGATAGAGTCATCGAAAAGGGCTACACCGTAATAGAGGAAGACATCATAAATACAGAGGATTATGTAAGGCATGATTCGAAAAAGATATGCAAGATCATTATGGACCTTGTTCTCAAGACAAAAGGTAAAAATCATCATTGATGACGGGATAGGTAATGATGCTGATCGAGAAAAAATTGATCATAAAGAATAAACAGGGGCTTCACGCACGGCCGGCCGCCCTTTTTGTTCAGATAGCAAATAAATATGAAAGTGAAGTCACGGTCAAAAAGGGCAAAGAAGAAGTCAACGGAAAATCTATAATGGGGCTCATGACCCTGGCCGCTGAAAAAGGGACGTCGATAAATCTTAAGATAGACGGCCCTGACGCCAAAGAGGCAATGCAGGAACTCGAACAGATAATATCAGGAGAGAAGATATGATGATTTTAAGAGGCATACCGGCCTCTCCCGGGGTAGCTATAGGCAGGACGTTCTTATTCGATACGAGGCGCATCATAGTGCCCACGAAAAAGATCAGGGAGGATGCCATCCCTAAAGAGATCGCACGTTTTGAAAAGGCCCTTATCAAGACACGCGCAGAGATAATTGGCATACAGAAGAAGATAACAAAGGAGATGGGGTCTAATCACGCAGAGATATTCAATGCCCATTTGCTGGTCCTCGAGGACAGGATGCTCATAGAGGAGGTAATAGGCCGCATGAAAAAAGATCGCAAGTGCGTTGAGCATATATTCGCAAAGGTCCTGGATAAATACATAAACGTCTTCTCCAAGATGAACGACGAATATCTAAAGGAAAGGATAAGCGATGTAGATGATGTCGGCAAGAGGATCCTGAAAAATCTTTTGGGCGCAAAAGAGAAATCATTGAGCGAGTTGAAGCAGAGGGTCATCGTAGTGGCCTATGACATTTCGCCTTCAGACACAGCGACCATGCATAAAAAGAACGTCATGGGCTTTGTTACTGATATCGGAGGCCGCACATCCCATACGGCTATAATGGCAAAGTCCCTGGAGATACCTGCCGTGGTAGGCCTCGAGAAGGCCACGACCAGTATAAAGGCCGGGGATATGCTGATCATCGACGGCAACGAAGGCATTGCAATAGTAAACCCGGACAAAGCCACCCTTAAAAAATATCAGACCAGGCAGCAGCAATTTGTAAACTTTGAGAAGATCCTTGTTACCCTCAAGGATAAACCTGCCGAAACGCTTGATGGCCACAGGATCGAGATATCAGCGAATATTGAATTGCCGGAAGAGATAGATTCTCTTATTGCGCACGGCGCAGAAGGTGTAGGGCTGTACCGCACAGAGTATTTTTATATGAACAGGCGCGGCCTGCCGAGCGAGAACGAGCAGTTCGAGGCGTATAAAAAGGTAGTGACCAGGCTTTCGGGCCGACCTGTTATAGTGCGCACGCTTGACCTCGGAGGAGATAAATTTTTATCCCAGCTTGAGGTCCCTCGTGAGATGAACCCGTTTTTGGGATGGCGTGCCATAAGGTTCTGTCTCGCCAGGCCGGATATATTCAAGGTGCAGTTGAGGGCGATATTGCGCGCGAGCGCGTTTGGGGATATCAAACTCATGTTTCCCATGATATCAGGCGTTGGGGAATTAAAACAGGCGATCGTGGTCTTGAATGAGGCAAAGAAAGAACTGCGCTTAAGAAAGGTAAAGTTTAATGAAAAGATAGGCGTGGGCGCGATGATAGAGATACCGTCCGCTGCCATTACATGCGACCTTTTGGCAAAGGAAGTGGATTTTTTCAGCATAGGCACCAATGACCTTATACAATATTCCCTTGCCATAGACAGGGTGAATGAAAAGATAGCGTATCTTTATAAGCCGACCCACCCCGCAGTCCTGAGGCTTATAAAAAATATAATCGACGCGGGTCACAAAGAAAAGATATGGGTGGGAATGTGCGGAGAGATGGCAGGGGAGCCAGGGTTTGGCCTGATATTATTAGGACTTGGGCTTGATGAATTCAGCATGAGTTCATCAGCTGTCCCTGAAATAAAATATATTATAAGAAATGTAAAGTTTGAAGACGCAAAGGCCGTGGCTGAGAAGGCATTGAGTCTGCCGACCAGTGAAGAGGTCGAGGATTTCGTCAATAGGCGGCTTGACGAGCTTGTTCCAAAATTGAAAAAAATAAGAAAGAGCAGCAAGGGTTAAGGGGGATAGATGAAAAAACTGGATAATCGCGAGCTTGTGTCCAAGCTGGATACATCAGATATGCTAAAACTTATTTCAACGCTTCCTGATCAGTGCCGCGAGGCATACGAGATAGGAAAAAGGTCTAGTATTCCAGAGCTGGATTGCGGAAAGATAGGCAATATAGTATTTGCCGGACTGGGCGGGTCTGCTATTGGCGCGGATATCGCGAGGGTCTATCTGCAGAACGAACTAAAGGTGCCCGTAGTTGTCAGCCGCAACTACACGCTGCCTGGTTTTGTGGGAAAAAACACACTTTTATTCTGCTCGAGTTATTCCGGAAACACAGAGGAGACCCTTTCTTCATTTGAGGACGGGGTTAAAAGAGGAGCTCATATAATTACAATGGGCTCCGGCGGAAAACTGAAGGAGCGCTCTCTGAAAAATGGCTTTAAGCACATCGATATCCCGACAGGGTTTCCTCCCAGGACAGCAGTCGGGTATATGTCGGTCACTGTGCTTGCCCTTCTGGGCAGGCTTGGATTTATAGGTGACAAGAAAAAAGAGGTGGACGAGGCCTGTTCTAGCCTGACAGGATTAAGAGATAAAGAGATCGGCATAGGTGCCGCGTTCGATAAAAATATATCCAAGAAGCTGGCAGCTGCGCTTTTTGGCAGGTATTGCATCGTGTACGGCACGAGCGATACTACCGAGGCCGTAAGCGTAAGGTGGAGGGGCCAGATCGCAGAAAACTCAAAGACGCTTTCTTCCAGCCACGTGCTTCCAGAGATGAACCACAATGAGATCGTGGGGTGGGAGTTTCCAAAAGACGTCTTGAAGAACCTCAAGGTCATAATACTACGCGATAAAAATGACCACAAAAGGACAAAGACGCGCATAGATATCTCCAGGACGATTATAGAAAAATCCGGGGCCGAGATACTTGAGTTGGAGAGAAGGGATGGCGGGCTCCTGGCCCGTTTATTTTCCCTTATCTATATAGGCGACTATGTAAGTTTTTACCTCGCCATATTAAACGGCATTGACCCCACGCCTGTAAAAAACGTGGATTACTTAAAAACACAGTTGACAAAGATTGCAGAAGACAGATGACAGAAGACAGAGGACAGATTTTTCTGACTTCTGACCTCTGACTTCTGATCTCTGACTTCTGATTATGAGAGGTTTGCGTGAAGGTTCTATTACTAGCAGCAGGATATGCGACAAGGCTTTACCCGTTGACGCTCAATAAGCCGAAGCCGCTTTTGCCAGTGGCCGGAAGGCCTGTGATCGAGTTTATCCTGGACATCGTAGAGCCCTTAAAGGAAGTGGATGAGGTCTTTATTGTAACCAACGAGAAATTCCACAAGCATTTTGAGGAATGGGCGCGCAAGTACTCCAGTTCAAAAAAGATAGCCATTGTCAATGACGGCACCAAGTCCAACAAAGACAGGCTCGGGGCAACGGGCGATATAGAGTTTGTTATAGAAAATAAAAAGGTAAAGGACGATCTCCTGGTGCTTGCGGGCGACAATATCTTCAGGACAGACCTGAGGGATTTTTTAGATTTTTCCATGCCAAAAAGGCCTTCGGTTTCCATAGGGCTTTATGATGTGAAGGATCTGGGACTCGCTAAAAAGTACGGCATTGTTTCGCTCGATAACGACAAGAGGATACGGGAATTTAAAGAGAAACCAGCCAAGCCGAGTTCCACCCTTGCGGCAAAGTGTCTTTATTTTTTCCCCAAGGAGAAATTGGGTATTCTAAAGGGATATCTGGGCACGGATAACGCAAAGGATGCGCCCGGGTATTTCCTGGAGTGGCTGTATAAAAAAGAAACGATCTTTGGGTATGTGTTCAAAGGCGAAAAGTGGTTTGACATAGGGGACAGGAAGTCCTATGAAGAAGCAGACAAAGAATTCAGGGCGAAACTATAATTTTTTAATCCAGGTTTATCCGCCTTCGCCATAGAAGAAAGTTCACAGGAGATTGGCTTCGGCGGATTTAATTCGCAATGCAATTTATGTTCACTTTGTTCCATAAATTGCCTGCTCATTAGAGAAAGGAGAACCAAATGCCGAACGGAAGATATTTTGTGAGTTCCGAATCAGTGACAGAGGGGCATCCTGATAAGCTGTGCGACCAGATATCAGATGCCATACTTGATGATGTATTGAGGCAGGATTCCAGGGGCAGGGTTGCATGCGAGACCTTTGTGACAATGGGACTGGTAATAGTAGGAGGTGAGATCACCACTACCTCTTACATCGATGTTATAAATATAGCCAGAGGCGTTGTCAAGAATATTGGTTATACACATCCGAAATACGGTTTTGATTATCAGACTTGCGCGGTGCTGAACGCGATACATGCCCAGTCCCCTGATATCGCGCAGGGCGTTGACAGGGGCGGCGCAGGCGACCAGGGCATTATGACCGGTTATGCGTGCGACGAGACACCCGAACTTATGCCTTTGCCCATCATGCTCGCGCACAAACTCGCGAAGAGGATGGCTGAATTAAGGAAACAAAATGTTTTAAAATACCTTGGTCCTGACGGTAAATCACAGGTGACGGTCGAATATAAAAACGGAAAGCCGAAGAGGATAAACTCTGTTGTCCTTGCATCGCAGCACACAGAGGAGATCCTGGATAAGACAGGGAAACACATAAAAGATTCGGCCAGGAAAGAGATGATAAAGAAGATAGCAGATCCGATCCTTGGCAAACTCGCCGACAGCAAGACAGAATATTACATTAATCAGACAGGCAAGTTCCTGATCGGCGGTCCGCAGTCAGATACAGGCATGACCGGCAGAAAGATAATCGTTGATACGTACGGTGGTATTATTTCTCATGGCGGAGGCGCGTTCTCAGGTAAGGATCCCACAAAGGTAGACCGTTCAGCCGCCTACATGGCCAGATATGTTGCCAAGAATATTGTTGCAGCAGGCCTGGCAAAACAGTGCATGATACAGCTTGCGTATGTGATCGGCAAGGCAGAGCCATTGGGTCTCCTGATAGATACTTACGGGACAGGCAGGATCTCAGAGGAGAAGTTAGTGGGTCTCGTGCGCGAACATTTTGATCTGACCCCAAGAGGTATTATAACAGAGCTTGATCTATTGAAGCCGATCTACAATAAGACAGCTGCGTACGGCCATTTTGGAAGAGAGAAAGAGGGTTTTTTCTGGGAGAAACGCGACAAGGCAGGGATGTTAAAAAAGGCTGCGCATATAAAATAATCGCAGAACTTATGCTGAACTGTACGCGGAACCAATGCGGAATTTCCGCGTAAGTTCTGCGTTACGTTCCGCGTAGT
The DNA here is from genome assembly GCA_013202925.1 of Candidatus Omnitrophota bacterium. Classification (GTDB taxonomy): domain Bacteria; phylum Omnitrophota; class Gorgyraeia; order Gorgyraeales; family Gorgyraeaceae; genus JABMRA01. Next base: position 7,448 of record JABMRA010000046.1, read on the forward strand.
TCCGCGATTAAAAAGGAGAGCCAATGAGGTACGACATAAGCAATATCAATCTGGCAAAGAAGGGCAAATTGAGGATCGAATGGGCGGATGAAAACATGCCTGTGTTGAAGCTTGTAAGGGAGAGGTTCAGGAGGCAAAGGCCTTTAAAGGGCGTAAGACTTGGCGCCTGTCTGCACGTTACTACGGAAACAGCAGTGCTTATGGACACCCTGAAGGCAGGCGGCGCGGATGTCAGGCTGTGCGCTTCCAATCCTTTGAGCACACAGGATGATGTGGCGGCATCTCTTGTAAAGGATCACAGGATCCCTGTTTTTGCAAGAAGGGGAGAGAACAACAAGGTCTATTATAAGCACATAGAAGATGTCCTGGAGGCCAGGCCCCATGTGACAATGGACGACGGGGCTGACCTTGTTTCCACTATACATAAATCAAGACGGGATCTGGTGGCCGACATAATGGGCAGCACGGAAGAGACGACCACGGGCATAATAAGATTGAGGAGCCTTGAAAAAAGCAAAAAACTCTTGTTTCCGGTAATGGCCGTGAACGACGCGGATACAAAACATCTTTTTGACAATCGCTACGGCACGGGGCAGTCAACAGTGGACGGGATAATGCGCGCCACAAACATATTGATCGCAGGGAAGGTCTTTGTTGTCTCAGGTTATGGATGGTGCGGAAGAGGCGTTGCGATGCGCGCAAGAGGCATGGGCGCGAATGTCGTCATCACCGAGATAGATCCTGTAAAGGCGCTCGAGGCAGTGATGGATGGATTTTCAGTAATGCCCATGAAGGCCGCCGCAAAAAAAGGGGATGTATTTGTGACTCTTACCGGAGATACGACCGTGCTCCATGCGGACCATTTTAAATTGATGAAGGACGGCGCGATCGTGGCGAACGCCGGCCACTTTAATGTCGAGATAGATATCCCCGGCCTTGAGAAGATGAGCAGGCGTAAGCGCGTAATACGCGAAGGCGTACAGGAATATCTGCTGAAGAATGGAAAAAAGATAAATCTTTTAGGGGAAGGAAGGCTGGTCAATCTTGCCTGCGCAGAAGGTCATCCTGCAATAGTCATGGATATGAGTTTTGCCAATCAGGCGCTGGCAGCCGAATACCTGGCCAAAAACCACAGCAGGCTGGAACAGAAGGTCTACAAGATGCCCGAGGAGATAGACAGGAACATCGCCCGCCTTAAACTAAAGAGCATGGGCGTGGACATAGATAGACTCACACCCCTTCAGAAAAAATATCTTTCCTCCTGGGAAATCGGCACGTAACCTTGGTGCCTAGTTGCGTATCAGGGTTATTCCGACCAGTGCGAATAGTATATTTGCCAGGTGAGCTGATAAGAAAGGCGCCAAGAGCCCGCCTTTTCCAAGGGCAATGCACGTTGCCATCAGGGCATAGTAGATAAATCCGATCACAAGCCCCATACCTACACCCATCATTGCCGCAGTCCGGCCTCTGCGTTTTATCTTTATCGCAAAAGCGATGCCTATCAAAATAACCACCATGCTTGTAAAGGGAAGGCTGACTTTTTGATGCAGGTCAACGCTGAGCCGCTGGATTATGTCCGGCGAGGTATTGGAAAAATTATGTATATAATTTGACAGGTCTTTGAAACTCATGAATTCATAGTTCGTGCCTTTTGATATAAGCTCCTTCGGTCCTTCCATCTCAATATCTTTCTCTTCAAAAAACAAAGGATTTCCTTTTACCATGCCTTTCTCGTCAAGTTCGTAGATGAGGATGTCCGAGAATGCCCACGATGCCCCTGTCCATTTCCCCTCGCGGGCACTGGTCTTTGCCGTCACATTGCCATTCTTGTCCTGTTTGAGTATCGTAACGCCAGTCGCGGTATTATTGGTTATATCGTATTCTTCTATGAATATCAGTCTGTCTGTCTTGCCGTACAGCGCGATATTGTTTATCTGCTTTTTGCCTGTATCCTTATATTGCCCTTCCTTATCGATATAATTTTCTTTTATGGACTGCGCGTTCTTCATGCTTACAGGAAGCAGCTTCTCGGAGAGCGCAAAGACGGATATTGATATGGCAAGGCCCATGCATATGAACGGCAATAATATCCTGAATACATTTATGCCGGCTGCCCGCATGGCCGTGATCTCGTCGTGTTTATTCATGGTGCTGACGACATAGATCGTAGAGATCAGCGCAGCCACAGGAGCGGTATGCATGACTATGAAAGGCACCATGGATAGATAATACTCCTGCAATATCAGCATGGGGACGCCATGTTTCAGGATTTCATCGAGATGCCCGAAAAGGTCTATTATTATATAAAGGAAGATAAACAGGGCAAGGCAGTAAAAGAAAGGAACGAGAAAATTTTTTATTATATATTTATCTAATATCCGCATATCAGGTTTCTGCCGTGTTTATGAACAAGACCACCCCTACGATTGCAAACAGTACATTCGGCAGGTACATCCAAAGGCCGATCGGCTGCACCCCTTTCAGGGATATGGCCATCCCGCCCGCCATCAGTAAATAGTATAGCACAATAACACACAGGGCGATTGCGAACTGCACGGTCTTCTCGCCGCGCCTGGTAAATATACCGAGCGAGATCCCCATGATGACAAATACTATGCTCGCAAAGGAGATGGAGATCTTTCTGTGAAATTCCGCGATCAGCGCAGGCGCATCTATGTGATGGATCCCGAGTTTTTTGATCTCCTGTTTTATTTCCTGAAAGTTCATCTCTTTTGGTTTCTTCTGGATGTAATCTTCCGATGCCAGGGCCTTGTCCACGTTCAGCGTAAGGTAGTAGGTCTTGAAATTCAACTTATAAAAATGCGTTGGGTTCTTGGGGTTCGGCTCATCGCTGGTGCCGTCTACCAGCTTTAGCTTTATTGCATTTTGGTTCTCAAGGGAAATGAATTCGCCATTCTTGGCTATTATTGTCCTTGTGGGCCGGTCTTCCTGAAGCTGGTAGATGCGGATGCCCTTTAATTTATTTTTATCTATCTCGTGTATAAAGATGATATAGTCCTTGAAGGTTTTTATAAAGGTGCCTGACTCGAGATAGGCAGAGGGTGTCTTTACACCTATATTTTTTACGATCTTTCTGGAGGCAAAATGTGACTCTGGCAGGATCCTGTCATTTAGTATTATAGAAAAGAGACTCAATATTGCCCCTGCGATGATCAAAGGGGAGGTGGCCCTGTATAGATTGATGCCATGCGCGCGCATCGCAGTTATCTCATTATCGGAAGACAACCGTCCAAAGACCAGGAGCGTTGCGCTCAGGGCAGACATGGGTATTGTGTAGCTCAGGAGAAATGGCACAAGAAAGAAAAAGAGCTTGCCTACCAGAGCGATGTCGACGCCTTTATTGATGACAAGGTCTGCCAGTTTTACAAGATTTCCCGTAACAAGGGCAAACGTGAATACAAGAAGCGATAAGAAGAACATCATGGAGATCTCTTTTAATAGATATGTTCGAAGTATCTTCATGACAGATTGTCTCCGCGGGCCAGCGTAATGACCTTCACGGAAGCCGCGCCTGCCTGTTTGAGGATCCTGGAGCATTCATTTGCCGTGCTGCCGGTGGTGAAAAGGTCATCCACGAGCAATATATCCTTATCCTGCACTGCTGAGGCCCTGTTTTTCTTTATAGAGAAGCTGCCTTTTATATTGTCTATCCTCCGGTGTCTTTTGAGCTTACTTTGAGGAGGCGTGCTTTTTATCTTTTTAAGCAGGCTGCCTGAATAGCGAACGCCGAGCTTTTTTGCCGTGTTTTTTGCCAGGATGTGAGAACCATTTATCTCTCTCCTTAGCAGCCTGGCAGGGTGCATTGGGATACACAGGACAAGGTCCAGCTTTTTACACATCCCATGCTCTTTCATGAAATCTACAGTCAATTCCACAAATTCATTTGCAAGCGAGGTCATCTTTCCGTATTTAAAAGTGTGCACCAGTTCTCTAAGGATGTCGCCGTAGTGGAATACGGAAAGCGCCCGGTCATAGTAAGGATTTTCTGTCCTGCAATCGCTGCAGGTATCCTGCATTTGGATTTGACTCGGCAATTGCCTCCCGCATCTTACGCAAAACGGCGGAAGGCGTTTTTTAATATTTTCCAGGCAGCCCTTGCAGAGATTCTGCTCGGGCAATGTAGTCTTTTTGCCGCAGCCATGGCAAAGGGGCGGATAGAAGAGATTTATCAGTCCAGCAATCATATTGCCTTAAATATAGCATAATGGCAAACCAAAGTCAAAATGTAATAAGCGCGATCCCTAATGTGCCTTAGGCCCCAGCCTGGCCTTGGGGCTCCCGTAAAAATCTCTTAACATTTGCAGGTTTTTATGCTATATTATCATAGCTTAAGTATAGGGGGGATTATATATGGCTGGAGATATACTGGATATAGTAACTAGTCCTGTTACAGTGGTCACCACAAAGAGCGGGGATAAGATAAACGGCATGACGGTTGCATGGATTATGCAGGCGGCGCACAATCCTGCTTCTATCGTGGTAAGTATCGCGCCAGAGAGATACACCCACACCCTTATAAAGGAATCAGGCGTGTTCGGGGTGAACATATTGGCAGAGGACCAGAAGGCCCTCGGCAAGAAATTTGGGTTTGCATCAGGCAGGGATGCGGATAAGTTTAGAGCTGTAAAATACCATAAATCAAAATCCGGCCTCCCTGTCCTGGATGATATATACGCATATATCGAGTGCAGATTGGTGAGCGTGGCGAACGCAGGCGATCACGATTTGTTCATAGGCGAGGTCATAGAAAAGACATGGGACAATAAGAAGGCCCCACTTGTATTCAAGTCTTCGGATTTTTTCTGATAGGCGCATGGATAATAATATAGAGGAAAAATTAAGAAATCTAGAGGAATGGAACAGCGAACGCGCCAGGGTAAAGCCCTTTATAGATATCGCTGTCGAACACCATAATAGGGCCCGCACCGAAGCGCGATGGAAAAACTTTGAACAGGCAGCCCATTTTTACAGGGAGGCAATAAAAAACTACAAGGATGCGCTGGCCCAGAAACCAAAATATTATCTCCAGGACCTTCTCGAGAGGATAGACCATGTCATAGAGGAACACATAAACAACGTCTTTAATCTAAAGATATCCGGAGACAATCTGAAGAACGAGAAGGGCATGCAGGGGTTTGTGAAGTTTATTGATAGTCTGGGGGCCGAAGAGAGAAAATATATAGACGTGTATGATAGTGCCCAGGTATACCTGCGCATAGCGGATTTTTATTGGTTCGAGGAAAAGAACCCTAAAAAGGCGCTGGAGTTTTACAACAAGGTCATAGGCGCTGATTGCGGCAGGTCTTTTATAAACCGCGGTGCCTATCTTAAAGCGGGCAGGATTCTTTTTGAGCAAGCGAGATTTAAGGAGGCGCTTGTGAGTTTTGTTTCAGTCTTGTCATTTGATAGAAGCGATGAAGAGATAATCAGTTATATAGAGGATTGCCTTGGAAGGCTGGGGATAGCGGGACACAAAAATAAATTTCTAAAGGCGACCCCTAACGAGGCAAGGAAGCTTATCATGGAGGTATTGTAAATGAGGACGTGACTTACGAAAATCCTAGATTTTCGTAAGTCATTAGTCCGAATTTATCCCCCCTGCATTCTTGCAGAATGCAAGAAGGGGGGATTAATTCACACAGTCGCTTATGTTCACTCGCTTTGCTCGTTCCATAAGTGACGTGTTCATTAAAGGAGGCGCATATGGATGAGAAAAGAAGATATCCCAGGTTCCATCTAAAGGTAAATGCCAAATACAGGGTCTTGGATCCCGAGGAGGTTTTTAAGCTGGGCATCACAAGGAACGTCTCTGCGGAAGGCATATGTTTTGAGTCAGAGGAAGAATTGCGCAGGGGTACCCATGTAAACCTTGAAGTGGATCTAATGGATAAGATGCCGACAGTGGCCCTGGTAGGTGAAATAAGGTGGTCCCGGGAATCCAAGGCGCACGGCAGCAAAAAGAAAAAATATGTAAACGGAGTGAAGTTGCTCGACATACAGGAATCAGACGAAGGAAGGTTTTTGAAATATTATTGCGACAGGATGGTAGAGAAGCTGGCGGGCTATCTTAAATTGTAGAGAGGAGAAGGGTGGAATGGATAAGACAGTAAAGACGTTCCAGAAGAACAAATTTCAGGAAATAAGGGTCGGTGTTACGCATTACGAGGGCAACGACCTTATAGATATAAGGACATGGTCACAGCCAAAGGGAAGCGAAGAGAAGATCCGTACCTCAAAAGGCATATCTATAAATGTAAAATTATATCCTGAGTTAAAAGGGGCCGTACTTCTGCTCGAAAAGGCATTAAAAGAAAATAATTTTATATGATCCGGTATGAAAGAAGAAAATAAATTACGACATATAATAATTGAACTAGGGGCCCATCTCCCATATTCGATCTTCGGTGTGCTTGTAGGGGTGGTGATCCTGGGGCTCCTGACATTTTTTACGATAATTTTGGACGTAAGGCACCTCTTGCCCAGGGCGTCAGAGGAGCTCTTTCATGTCTTTCACCCTGCCCACGTGCTCCTTAGCGCTGTTGTAACGACAGCCATGTTCTGGAAGCATGAAAGACGCCTTATAAAGACATTGCTCGTTGGTTTTTTTGGCTCTGTTGCGATCTGCGGCCTTAGCGATATCCTGCTTCCTTATATGGGGGGCAGGATCCTTGGGATCGAAATGCATTTGCATATCTGCATTTTAGAGCATCCGCACATCATCATACCTTTTGCGCTCATAGGCGTTGCAGTAGGTTTTATTATCCCCGGCGCTATCGAGAAGAGCACAGAGTTTTCCCATTCCATACACGTCCTCGTGAGCAGCATGGCGTCTATTCTTTATCTCATCTCATTCGGCGTTACGGATTGGATTCGTGTATCGGGAGGGGTATTTTTGATAACAATAATCGCTGTCATGATACCGTGCTGCCTGAGCGACATAGTATTTCCCTTATTTTTTGTAGATAGCGGGCAGCATAAACATTGACCTGCCAGACTTGATCTCGTTATATGGATTCTAAGACAATGAAAAACGTTTTTATCCGTACCTACGGCTGACCGTATGTGCAAGTTCCGCACGATGATACTGAAGGTTTTGAACATGATAACTGATTGTGAATGATGAAGTTAAATAGAATATGCAGTAAGTTCAAAAATTGAATTTACTTGACAAAATAAACAGTTATGGTAATTTATTACCATAACCATGGTGAAAAAATGATATCTTTACGTTCAAAAGTAACAATAAAATTACTGGATTACTATTTTCTTAATCCCGAGGCTCAAGTCTACATTAATGAGCTGGCAAGGATTTTAGATCTCGATCCAAAAAATACGGAGACCAAACTTAAAGAGTTAGAAAAAGAAGGCCTCTTTAAGAGTGAATTCCGCGGAAAGCAAAGATATTTTTTTCTTGCAAAGGATAATCCTGTTTTAGAGCACTACCGCCAGATTTTCTTAAGGACCTATGGTATAGAAAAAAGACTTAAAGGTATGATGGGCAATATCAAAGGGCTTAAAGAGGCATATCTATTCGGTTCATACGCAAGTAATAAGATGGATTCTTCAAGTGATATTGATCTTTTGGCCATTGGCACGCATTCTGTTTTGGAGTTGCAGAGAGTCATCGCTAAATTGCAGAAAGATACAGGCCGGGAATTTAATGTAATGAATCTAAGCCCAAAAGAATTCGAGAAGAAGAAAAAAGATAAAGATCCTTTTATGAACGGTGTCTTTAAAGCTGAAATTATAAGGTTTATATGATCAATTTTGAGAGTCAACACTTTCAAAAACTGACATTTAAAGAAAAACAGATTGACCAGTTCTTAATGTCCGCTCAGCATGATCTTAAGATAGCTGAAAGTACGGACATACCGGATGTTGTTTTTAAATTCAGCTATGATGCTTTGATCAAGCTGGGTATTATGCTGATTGCCAAAAAAGGCTATAAGGTAAGAAGTACAGCCGGCCATCATGTTAAGATTTTGGAGAAACTGAGCCAACTGCTTAAGGATGAAGATATTCTTGTGCTCGGCAATAAGATGAGACAGGAACGCAACGTTAATCTTTATGACGGCGGATTCTTTTTAGGAGAGAAGGATAGCCTTGAGTATCTCGAATTTGTCAAGAGCACTTTTAAAAAAGCAGGAATTTAGAGACATCAGGATAAATTAGCCTAGACGCTTTAAGGGTGCCTAGGTTTTTATTTTAGTCAGATGTATTCATTGATTATGAAACAAGATACAAAGAAAATTTACCTCAGGACTTTTGGCTGACCCTTGGTTTGTTCTCTACAAATTATCTAAATCGTTCTTTTTCACGGCTTTTCAGGTTGAGTTGACGGTATAGTCTTTCTTGATGCACCGCCCGCTTGGGCGGGCTGCGTTTGTGGTGCCTGCCTCGCTGTCGCTCGGCTTCACTGCCCCGCTCGCTAGGCCGCCAGCATACTATGCGGAAGCTCCTAGTGAGGCTTTTGTCTTTTGTTTGGCGCATTTTGTCCCGTGGAATTCGCAGAATTCCCGGGATTTAATCCCCGAAATCTTTCAGATTTCAGGGGAGGTGACGGCAAAATGCGCCAAACACTCTGCGGACTCCCTGCCCCGTAAATTGCGAAGCAATTTTACGGGGAACCTCGCCTGCCTCGCCTTGCTCGGCAAGGCGGGCAAAAATTCTCTAAATAATTCCTTTTATTTTATATTGGCGGCGGCGAAAAATTTATAAAAGGTGTTTTTGCTCGGTTGAGTCCGTTGCCAGCCGCCAGAAGCTATTCAGGGCAGAATAACAGGCGGCTCGCAAGCCGAATCTTCAGGCAGGGAGGGAGCCTAAATCCCCACCCACCCAAAGTAGCCTTTGTGCTCGGGGCTCAAGCCTTGCGGCTTTCGCCTGCCTGTCCCGTGGAATTTTTCTCTGAAAAATTCCCGGGATTAAATCCCCGAAATTCTCCGAATTTCAGGGGACGCTCAAAGCCTGCTTTTCCCTTAAAAAATCCCACAAAAAAGCCTTGACAATAATGTATTCAGAGTGTATACTACTGTATACATATGGAGAAAGAAATATTTTCACAGATCGAGTTAAAGGCTATAAGATACATTAGAAATTTTCTTATGCATAGAGGGCATATGCCTTCTATCAGAAAGCTTGGTAGAGATTTGGGCTATAGTTCTCCGAGATCTGCGTCTATGATAGTAGAAAAACTATTGGAAAAGGGTGTATTGCAGAGAAAAAAGGATGGCTCTTTACAATTTATTGATGTAAATTTTAATGATGAGTTTAGAGCTCAGACTGTAGCAGTTCCTTTGGTAGGAATAGTGACTTGTGGTGTTCCTATGCTTGCTGAAGAAAATATAGAAGCGTTAATACCTGTATCTACAAAATTAGCTAAACCTCAGTATAAACATTTTTTATTGAAGGCCGATGGCGACTCAATGGATGAGAAAGGCATAAATGGTGGTAATTTGCTTTTAATTAGGCAACAGGCAACAGCCAATAATGGTGATATAGTGGTAGCACTCATAGATGATTCCGCTACCGTTAAAGAATTCCATAGAAATGATAATACGATTATTTTAATACCTAGATCTACAAACAAATCTAATCAGCCAATAGTATTAGATAGGGATTTCAAAATACAAGGTGTTGTTGTGGCAACTATTCCTGAAGTATGATTATGGAAGACTAAGTAAAGTATGGATAGGAGGGTTTTATATGAAGACCGGCATATATGTAAAATCAGCGATGATATTGCAACAGGCATTCGATGACTTTAAGACTCGTTTAGAATTGAACAGCAGTATTCAAGAGGCAGTTACTACACATCATACCGCGTTGCGGAATTGGATTGAATCAGATGGTTCAGGCATCAAAACATAATTAATAGGCTCTTTACGGCGAAAAACTAAAATTCAGCCATTAGCCGACAAAAATGGTTTTGATGTTGATATATTGGTAGTTCTTGGCGAATTTTATAGATGGGTTGAGACTGGCGGGGTAAAGCCTAAAGATGCTCTTGATAAACTTGAAAATGTAGTTTCCGAAAATAGCGTATATCAACGCATAGGGGTAGAGCAAGATAGCCCTGCGATAATGTTGGAGTATTCTGACAATATTACTGTAGAGCTAATACCGGCTTATGTTGACCAAATTGGTGAATATAGCGATGGTACACAGATACCACCTAAAGGAAGGGGGTATTGGATACCTAGAAATAATAAGTGGATTATTGCAGACTATGATTATGATGCTGAATATGTCACAAAACAAAATAAACTTTGTGATGAAATGTTGGTGCCAGCTATCAAAATGTTGAAATCCGCAAAGAGGCATTTATTTTCGGGTATGAAATCCTATCATCTTGAAGTACTGACTTCATCTTTAGTGCCTGCGATTGTGGAGTATTTTCAGCAAAGAAATCAATCTATATCATACCCATCCTTAATTTACAGTTTTTTCTTATGTGCAAAAGATAATGTGCTGGCATTTAAAAAATTACCCGGGAGTAAATCTTCAATATTAGATGCAGATTTAACTCAGGACAGAAGGAGAGAATTGGCAGATATTTTTTTAAAAATAGCTGCTTATTGCGAGAAGATTTTGAATTTAGATGGTAAAGAAGGGATTGAGGCATGGCAAAAAGTGTTTGGAGAACCTTTCCCTAAAGGATAAGCCATGAGTGAAAAAATCAACAGCCTAATTAATGAGTGTAAGCAAATCAAAGAAGATAGTGAATTTACTGCAGAAGTCCACCATATTATTTCACGCAAGCTGTCTCAGAAATCATTTTGGTTCAAATTTATTCCTGCCCTAGTTACAGTAGTAAGCGCATATAAAGTGATTTCTGGTAACTCAGCCTGGGCGTGGATACCTATGATTTCTGGGTTAATAACGGTGTTAAATATATTTTTGGAACCCGGAAAAGAGGCAAAAGAACATTTATTTAGCGCCAAACAGTTCATCGTTTTAAAACATGAAGCGCGGTCTTTATGGGAGTCTTTTAAAGATTTTATGAATGAAGAAGAGTTTTATCATAATGTCAGGCGTTTAAGAGAAAAATACAATTTTCTTGTTCAAATTGTTCCAGCTACTGATGACAAAAAAGCGGTAGCAGAGGCTCAGAAAAATCTTAAAACAGGCATCCACATCGCAGATTTTAGATTAAAGTAAAGGTTTAAATATTAATAATATTTTGATATAATACAAATAAAGGAGTTGGCATGGTTTTAAAAACAATGACACAAACTCAAGCTTTATTCAAAATAGCTACTGCTAAAAAAATAACAGACTTTCGGCTTGGCGAGCTTTTTTGTGGACCTGGCGGTTTAGCGCTGGGAGCTATTTCATCTTGCGTAGAAACTAAAGAAGATATTTATAAAATAAAACATGCTTGGGCTAATGATTATCACCAAGATACCTGTAAAACATATGCCAGAAATATTTGCCCTGATAATCCTGGCAATGTAGTATGCCAGGATATCTGCAAGCTTGATATCAAAAATCTATCTTCTATTGATGCTTTCGCTTATGGATTTCCCTGCAATGATTTTAGTATCGTAGGTGAACAAAAGGGATTTCGTGGCAAATTTGGACCGCTGTATATATATGGTTTAAATATATTAGATTATTTTAAGCCAAAATTTTTTCTCGCAGAGAATGTAGGCGGTATAGCTACGGCTAATGGCGGAAAAGCATTTAAAAAAATAGTGTCTGATTTAGAAAACGCAGGCCCGGGCTATAACTTAACCATTAATTTATATAAAGCAGAAGAATACGGGATAGCTCAAACGCGCCATAGAATGATCATTGTAGGGATAGATAAAACGATGGGCTTAAAATTTCAAGTGCCGGTTCCAACAACCAAGCTGAAGCCGCACACTGTAAAAGAAGCATTAGAAAACCCACCTATTCCTGATAATGCTTCAAATAATGAATTTACTGCTCAATCAAAAAATGTTGTTGAGCGTCTAAAGCATATTAAACCTGGAGAAAATGTCTGGACAGCAGATTTACCAAAGCATTTAAGGTTGAATGTAAAAGGTGCAAAGCTAAGCCAGATTTATAAACGCCTTGATCCAGATAAACCGTCATACACACTTACTGGAAGCGGAGGAGGAGGAACACATGGTTACCACTGGAAAGAAAACAGGGCATTGACTAATAGAGAACGGGCAAGGATTCAAAGCTTTCCTGATGATTTCATACTTGAAGGCTCTAAAGAGAGTGTGCGCAGGCAGATTGGTATGGCAGTTCCTCCACTATTAGCTACAACGATTTTTACGGCCGTTTTAAAAACCTTTGCCGGTATCAAATATCCCTGCGTGCAGGCAAATTGGGGATCGCAATTAACTTTATTTAAATAAATATGCCAAATAATCCAAATTTACTATCCATTAGAAAAGCTAGTGAATATTTAGATATCGACAAAAAAGCTTTAGGTAACTATGTCAAAGAGGGGCAAGAAATTCCCCGTCAGCTTGTAGGCCGTATAACCAAAATTGATAAAGCTGATTTAGATACGTGGAAATCCTACTTTGACGGAACTACTGTAATTTTAGATCAAGACAGCTATTATAAGGCTTTGAGATTTTCATTGAAAAAGTTTTATTCTGGTGCACCAAGAGCTAATTTTGCAACCTCTACGCAGAGAGAAGCAGGTAAATATCTTTCAGATCATATTATGGGCTACCTTGGTGAACTTGCCTTTCAGAAATTTATGGCTGATAAATTTGATGTCCAATTAAGGTTGGACGATAATGTTGACGGTTTAGTCCGCAGCCAAGATATAGTGGCTGTAAGCAGAAGGCGGGGCGTTGAAAATCAGCCAGCCTTTAAAATATCGGTGAAAACATCAAAAATGAAAAATGTTTGGCTTATTGTAGGAAAAAATGAGGTTGATCTTCAGGATAGACGATCTGACTATTATACTTTTGTCAGGGTTGATCTCCCGCCTGATCATATAGTACGCTTAATACGCTCTCATCCTTCTGTTGAGGAAATACATCAAATTATCCCGCCAGAAGAAACTGCCACTAAAACTCAAATCTGTGGATTTGTGGAAGTCGGTTCTTTCTCCGGTCCAACCACCAGTATAGGCAGTCAATCTATCTCGCCAAGCTATGTTAAAAAGTCAGGTGAATTACGGCGGGACTGGTCATTTATTGCCGAAAACCTATAATTAATAACTGATTATATGGATAATTTAACAAAAGAACAGCGCCGTAAAAATATGCAAAATATCCGTTCAAAGGATACTGCTCCTGAGAAACGGATCATGCGAGAATTAAAACGGAGAAAAGTTTATTTTGCCAAGAACGTTAAATCTATAATCGGAAAACCAGATATTGTGTTTCGGCACAAAAAAACAGTAGTTTTTATAGATTCGGACTTTTGGCATGTGCATCCTAGAAGATTTATAATGCCGCAAAGTAATAAGCGCTATTGGAACGAAAAAATCAGGAGCAATAAAAAAAGAGACAAAGAAGTTAATGAAAAGCTCAAGAAAGAAGGCTGGAAAGTTATTCGTATTTGGGAGTATGATGTAAAGCGCAATACAGATAAATGCGTGAATAAAATATTAAAAATAATCACACAAAACTAATTATTGATAAAAATGGCAAAAGTCAGGCATACTATTTTCGCTAACGGTAAAAATCTCGGACATTATAACTCTGATATTACCTATATTAAAGATGTTCCGCATGTTGTTTTGGTCTGGGAAAAGAATCAAAAGGGCGAAGAATATTCCGTTTTCTCTGTTGCACTCGATGCCTCGAAACTGCACCCATTAAAGAATTGGTCCGATGTCGAATATCTTTACGAACTTCCGGTTGAATTAAGTGATGAAGATTACAAAAAATGGTATCATTATTTTGTTCCGAACGATAAATTGTAATGTAACGTTTCTCTCCCTCGGCAATCGCAGTCGTCCGGCTTCAACCACTTCGTGTTTTTCACTTCGGACTTTATGCGCTTGCCTTCACCCACCCAACAAACATCTTTTATAAATTTTTCGCCGCCGCAATATAAATAAAAAGGAATCTTTTAGGGAATTTTTGCCCGCCTTGCCGAGCAAGGCGAGGCAGGCGAGGAAGAGGACGCGAGGTGTTTAGCGAATTTTGCCGTCACCTCCCCTGAAATCTGAAAGATTTCGGGGATTAAATCCCGGGAATTCTGCGAATTCCACGGGACAAAATGCACCAAACACGAAAAGCCGACGCGTACCCCTGCATGCCCGCCGGCCCAGGCGGGCAAATGAGCGAGCGCCAAGCGAGCGGAGCCAGTGAAGCCGAGCGACAGCGAGGCTGAACGGTGCATACATCACCAACGTAGCCCGCCCAAGCGGGCGGTGCATTAGTTCATTGAATATTTCCGCCGTAGGCGGATCAGCCTGCGGCTGAAAAGAACGAATGAAGCGTATTGTACAAGCGAAGCATAAGGCCATCCGAAAGTCCGGATGTAGACCCTTCGACTTCGCTCAGGGCATGCTTTCTTTGGCATATTTTTGTCCCTCGGCTTCGCTCGGGACTCCCTTTGGTCGTAAGTTTTTGATTCTTTCCCTCTGGAATTTCTTCGAAATTCCGAGGACTTAGTCCCGGAAAATTTTCAATTTTCACGGGGTGACATTGCAGTTTCTTTTCCGTTTCTGAAAACAAAAAATTTCCGCCAGAGGCGGATCCGCAAAAGGCGGAAAAGGGGGAAAAGAGAAAAAGCAATTCTATTTTGGGGCAGGCGTCTTGGCGCAAGCTGCTAAAAAGCAGCCGAAAAGGAAAATCCCCCAAGACATGCGCATGTTTCCCTCTTCAAAATTCAGCTTGACAGATATCAGTTTTAGTGATAATATCATCACTACAAGTGATAATGGAGGTTGAAATGCAAGATAAAATAATAAAGCTATTCTATGATGACGTATATGCGCAGTTTACAATAAACGAGTTAGCCACAAAAACAAATATTTCTTACAGTTATGTATATAGACAGGTCGAAGAATTAAAAGATAAAGATATTATAATTGTCGACCAGCGTTCAAACCGCAAATATTGCAAGCCTAACTACAAAAATCCGGAAGTCAAAACAAGTTTTGTTAAAATATCGAATCAGATAGCCGAAGATTTTTTAAAGAAGAGAGATAAAATTTTCTTCGTAGTTGAAAAACTTCTCTCGGTATTACCTAAAAAAACAGATTTTAACTTACTTTCTGTCGTTCTATTCGGATCTCTGGCTAAAGGAAGCGATTTTAAAAAAAGCGATATAGATCTTTTTATCCTTGTCCCTTCAAAAAAGAAATATGATGAAGCTATTGAGATGGAATGTGTAGCGATATCAAAAGGTTTTGGTATCGAAGTAAATCCTATAATCGCAGAACCAACAAGCCTATTAACAATGTTAAAAGATAAAGAACAGAATGTCGGGAAAGAAATTCTAAAAAACAAAATAATACTCTTCGGTGCTGAAAAATTCTGGGAACTAGTATTGGAGGTAATAAAATGAGCGATTTAAAGAAAGAAATGCTAAAGATTAAAGTAAAAGGTTATTTTGATAATGGCGATTTAAGAGTAGACCCCACGATTACAGCGCTAGTAAAATATCATGTTGATAAAGCAAGCCAGGAAACCGGTTCTTTACTTATGGAGGTTTCAGAAGATAAAGAGAGTAAGAAAAGACTAAAAGTAAGTGCTGATTATGTCGGATATGATTGGACTATAAGCTGTGGATATTATGCAATGTTTCATGCCGCAACAGCCGCGTTGGCCGCAATAGGGATAAAAGCCGAAAGCCATGAAAGCCTTATTGAGGGTTTAGAATATCATTTTGTTTTTAAAGAAAGGCTATAGAATCAGAGGACATCGAGAAGATAAAATCTGCAAAAAGGCTTGATGAGAAATATGTAAATAGAATGTGGGCCACGAAATCCAAAAGAAATACAGCGCAGTATAAGGCCGATGCAGTTATTGCGCAACAAGATGCTGAAAAGATTTATAAAAATGCAATAGATTTTGTTGATACGCTAGAAAGTTTAATAAAGGGATTAAAATAAGTCCGTTTAAAACTAATAATATTGCGGATATTAAGAATGAATGAAAGACTGAGAATCGCAATTTATATAAGTTGATGTTCCAGCAATTAGGGAGCTTTGCTGAATTTGAGCGCAATAGGATTGCAGAGTGTGTATTTCCCGGTATGATAAAGGGTGTCCAAAAAGGAAACTGGCAGGGTGCAAGGTTCGTACCGTTTGGGTATTCTTACAGCGAAGAGAAGAAGCTGTTAGAGATAGATGAAGAAGAGTAAGAGATTGCAGGAAATTTTTCGTAAAAATATGGAGTTTGAAAGACAGTCGCCGTATAACTTCTGCGACCAGTGGTGCGAGCGATGTGTTTACGAAAAGCAAATCAGATGCAAAGTTTATCTTGATGAACTGGAGCAGAAGATGGTTTGTATTGCACATGACAGGGAGCCAGGTGATCCGGAAATAACAGAGGCTGTTCTAAGGAAGCAGCTTGAGGACGCAGGAGAGAAGCTCGAGCAATTTGCAGAAGAAAATGAAATTGATCTCGATAATATCGATGATCCCGAGTTTGAAAAAATAAGAGAACACATCAAATTCGTAGAGAATAACCCTTTGTTGGCTACAGTAGAACAATATCGCAAAAAAGGCCAGTCATTTTTAAAAAACACATTTTATAACCAGCAAGAAATTAAAGGCGGACTTACTGATGACTTTGAAACAGTTGCCTGGTATCATACTCTTTTACCGGTAAAACTACAGAGAGCCCTGGCAGGGTTTCATGAGCCTGCTGCGGAAGGCGATATTTCCATATATGATGCCGTTGCGCAATTTGAAATCTGCAAAAAAGCGATCAATAGGTCAGTCAGCGCTTTGCAAAATATTGCTAAAAAAGATAAGTCATTACATAACAGGATAATGCAGCTTTTAGCCATATTGCGTAATATATTTAGCCGTATCGACCTTATGGAAAGCGAGATATAAAATCCTTAGGCAGGTAAAGTTCAAACGTAAAGGCCGTTATTACGTCTATATCGTCGAATGCCGTGATGGGACATATTATACAGGTTACACGCCGGGTATAAAAAAGCGAATTCAGTTATATAACGCCGGCAGGGGTGCTAAGTATACTCGAGACAGGCGGCCAGTAAAGTTAGTTTGGTGTAAGGAATATAGGTATTATAAGAATGCACTGCACGCGGAGAGGAATATAAAAAAGCTTACAAGAGCGCAGAAGGAAGAGTTGATAAGGATATATGAAAAGAGTAAAAATTAATTATTCCGATAAAGATGCCCCCCGCAGTTTTGCGCATAAAGTGCACAAAACTATGGGTGGCCGATGGATGCGCTATAGGGGGACTATGGAGAGGATCGCGGAGGCGCTAATTAAGTTTGGATGGTAAATTTTATGATTTTTGAATAAGGCATATGTCAGTATTTAACTATTTTGTAAGTTAAAGAGTTGCGAAGATATCCTATAGGGAACTGTATGCAAATCTTAGGGGGAATGGTAATATGATGAACCCAATTCTTAAACAAATTGTCGAGAGTGGTTACGTCAAGACTCCAAATGGAGAATGTATTAAAGTGCATTCGGCCATTTCGCCAGAAGAGGGTCAATCTTTACAAACGCTTATTTCTCAATTTAAGCCTACCCTAACATTGGAAATTGGGCTATCGTACGGGATATCAGCGCTCTATATCTGTGATGTGCTAGAAAAGAAACCTGATACGCGCCATATTGTAATTGATCCAAATCAATACGGAGGTTTATGGGGAGATGCTTGGGAGGGAATTGGTATTCATAATCTTCGAGAGGCGGGGTATGAATCAATCATTGAATTCTTAAACATTCCTTCATACCAAGCCTTGCCTCAGCTTGAGAAAGAAGGCAGAAAGATCGATTTTGCTTTTATTGATGGTTGGCATACTTTTGATTACGCCTTGGTAGATTTTTTTTACATTGATAAGATGCTAAGAGTTGGCGGAATTGTAGTTTTCCATGATGCTGATTGGGAAAGCATCCATAAGTTATGCCGCTACATTTCGACGAATCTTTCCTATAGTCTCATTACCAATCTAGATACGAAAAAGGTTAAAGTGTCGATGAAGCGTCGTATTCTTGATAAAGTGATTAGAATCCAGAGGTTTTCAAAGTTCTATGAGCGGTGTTTTAATCCAGAGCTTGTTACGAGTAATTTCGCGCTAGGTTTGTCTGGAACCCTTGTTGCATTTAGAAAAAACTCCGAGGATACTAGAAAATGGGACTTTCATAGAGTATTTTAAAGATCCAGAAGAAGTGAAAATAGTAAATAAAGATAGAGATTTTCCTATAATCCAGGAAATTTATCTATTGTGAGATTGATAATGTGGCAAGTTGTTCAATGGTGGATCACAATCATTCATCTTAGAAATGAAAGCGATGAACGAGCGTGATTGTCTATAATACTATGAAAGACAATAAGTTACAAAGAACAGTGCACATGCGCACGTTCGGTTGTCAGATGTCGTCCCGCCGCCAAACGTGTGGGGTAAATCTTGCTGCGCAACATTTACCCCGCGGCGGCACGGACACGACACCCAAAAGTTTTTATGTAAAAACTTTTGGGTGTCAGATGAACGAGCACGATTCTGCAAGGTTAAAAGACTTACTCTTGGAAGAGGGCTATGTCTTTTGCGGTAGGCCTGAACATGCTGACATAGTGATTTTCAATACGTGCAGCGTCAGAAAACACGCGGAAGACAGGGTTTATGGTACAGTAGGCGAGCTTCAGAAATTAAAGACAAAGAAACCCGGTCTTATAATAGGTATCATAGGATGCATGGCGGAGGCTCATAAGGGCGGGATCATCAGCAGATTTCCTATTGTGGATTTTTTATGCGGGCCTGCTGATTTGGACAATGTTCCTGATATCATCGATAGAATTAGAAACGGCGCAGGCCATATAATGTATCTCGAAGGCTATAAATCAAAAATAATCCCGAAATTTTCCAAAAATAGAAAAACAGGAAAAACCGCGTATGTCAAGATAATGGAAGGGTGCGATAATTTCTGCTCATATTGTATTGTGCCTTATGTACGGGGCAGGGAAAGGAGCAGGCCTTCGAAAGAGATCTTAGAGGAGATAGAATCATTGATACTAAAAGGCGCTAAAAATATTACGCTGTTAGGCCAGAATGTCAATTCTTACGGCAGGGGCCTGAAGGAGAAGATAAGCTTTCCGGAACTTTTAAGGAGAATTGATAATGAGATTGCCTGCCTGCCGGCAAGGCAGGCTTCGGGAGTGTG
>JABMRA010000047.1 GCA_013202925.1 Candidatus Omnitrophota bacterium
GGTAGCATTAAAGGAGAGCTTTCGAAGCCCGCTTCGCCCGCGAAGCGAGGCGAGCCCGCTTCGCCCGCGACGCGAGGCGAGCAATCTCACATTCGAATGCTTCGTTAAGTTGACTGTACATGTAGCCTCGCAATGACGTTTTATCCAGATATGGAAAAGGCGATACTTGTAACAGTTGATTTGGAAAAGGAAAAGGGCTGGGCTGCAGAGGACAGGGCAGCTGAGCTCAGGGACCTTGCGCGTTCAGGCGGCGCTTCTGTAGAGGGTGAGATCATATGCCACAAGGACAAACCAACCCCTGATTTATTCATTGGCAAGGGAAAATTTGAAGAGCTGATATTGCTTTCCAGGGCCAAAAGCGCGGACATAGTCATCTTTAATAATGACCTTACGCCTACCCAGCTCAGGAATCTGGAGAAGGGCCTTGACGGGATTAAGGTTATAGACAGGACTCAGCTTATACTGGATATATTTTCTCAGCACGCAAGGAGCATGGAAGGCAAGACCCAGGTGGAACTTGCGCAGCTGGAGTACCTGCTGCCGCGGCTTACAGGAATAGGGATTCAGCTTTCAGGATTAGGCGCGGGCATAGGCACAAGAGGCCCTGGAGAAAAGATACTCGAGTATGACCGCCGCAGGATCAGGGATCGGATCGCAAGGTTAAAGAAGGAATTAAAGGACCTGGCGAATAGGCGAGGGGCCCTGCGAAAACGCCGCCACGATGCCATGCTCACGACCATCGCGATCATCGGCTATACCAATGCAGGAAAGACTACGCTTTTAAACCGCCTTACGGATTCCGGAAAATTTGTAGCTGATAAACTCTTTAGCACGCTTGACCCTGTTGCAAGGGCCTATACCCTGCCCAATAAGCTGAAGGTCCTCTTTCATGACACAGTGGGATTTTTATACGATCTGCCGCATCATCTTGTTGAGTCCTTCAAGGCAACGCTTGAGGAGGTCAGGATGGCGGACGTGCTTGTGCACGTACTTGATGCGTCGAATCCGCGGGTCCATGAGCTTGACGCGGCAGTCTATAGAGTATTAAAGGAGCTTGGCGCAGAGAACAAGATCATCATCAATGTGCTCAACAAGGTTGATCTGGTGGACAATGCCAATTATCTGAAGCGCATTAAGAAGGAATTCAGGGACGCTGTCCTGATGTCTGCCTTAAAAGGCGAAGGCACAGGCATTCTTATTGATGAGGTTACGAAGCTGCTTTCGGGCCTCGTCACAGAGGTCAAGGTAGAGATACCTAATACCAAAATGGATCTGGTCAGTCTGATTTACGATAGCGGAAAGGTCCACAAGAGAGAAGACAGGCCTGATTCCGTATATATAGAAGCCACGATTCCCACCCGCCTGAAAAATAATTTTACACTTTAGAGGAGATCCCTCGTCCGCCCTAGGCGGACTCGGGATCAATAAAAAAATTTACGTAAATTTTTTTATTGACAAATAGCACTCTAAATGTTAGAGTGCTAACTTGCCTACTTCGCTAAAGCTACGCAGGAGCAATCCGCCGTAGCATATCTTCTATGAACTTTCTTCTACGGCGAAGGCGGATGCCCAAGGATTAAGATATGAAACAGGTTGATATCAAAGAGAGACGTAAAAAGATCTTGTGCGCAATAGTGGATTCCTATGTAGATACTGCTATGCCTGTAGGGTCCCGCGCTGTTTCACAGCGATTCAGATGTACTATAAGTCCTGCCACCATCCGCAATGTCATGGTTGACCTGGAAGAGATGGACCTCATCACCCACCCGCATACATCAGCCGGCAGGGTGCCTACTGACAATGGCTATAGATTTTACGTTGACTGCCTCATAGAACCAAAACATCTTACAAAGGAAGAAGAGGCCCTTATCACCAGGCTCATCAACAAAAAATGCGAAGATTTTGAGTCCTTGATGCAGTCTGCCTCAAAGGCCATCAGCATGATTACAAACGTGGCCGGGATAGTGCTTACACCCAGACTTAAAAGGAGCGCCTTCAAGCATATCGAATTTATACCTGTGGATTCTTCGCGCGTCCTGGCAGTGCTTATTACGAATTCAGGCATTGTGAAGAGTTCGCTGATAGACCTGGAGGAGGAGATCGACAAGGCAGAGCTCTTCAGGATAACGGAATTTTTAAACCAGGAGCTCGGGGGCATGTTCCTCGGAGAGATCCGGAGCTATCTTACGCGCAGGCTGCTTGAACAGCGTGATTCTTTTTACGCGTTTTTAAAAAAGGCGATACTGATGCTTTCTGCCCCAAGTCTATTAAGGAAGGAAGACAGGGTGTATTTTGAAGGCGCGGTAAGCCTTATGTCTTACCCGGAGTTCAAGGACATATCAAAGGCCAGGTTGTTTTTGCGGCTCTTTGAGGAGAAAAAGGACATACTGGATCTGTTTAACGAAGATATGGAGACTGAAGGTATCAAGGTGCATATCGGCAAAGAAAATACGTGCAAGTCCATCCAGGAATGCAGTGTAGTCACCTGTAATTATAAGATAAGACAGAGGACAATAGGCGCCATCGGCGCGATCGGACCCACGCGCATGGAATACGGTAAGGTCATACCTGCCGTAAATTATCTTTCAGAAGTATTAGGGAAGGTGTTAGAAGACCTTGGCTGATAGACACAGATTAACACAGATGAAAAGATACAGATGATCACGGATGTTTATATCTGCGATCATCTGTAAAGGATATAGTTTAACGTGTGGTCTGCGA
>JABMRA010000048.1 GCA_013202925.1 Candidatus Omnitrophota bacterium
CGGCAAATTCTTTTAGAATCGCCTTTGTGATCTTTGCTTCGCTCACTTCATGAAACATACAGACCTCCTTTAAATGAGCACATCATCCGCCTTAGGCGGATGATAAGTGCGAATTTATCCCGAGTCCGCGCCTGAGGCGGACGAGGGATCTGTTCAGTTAAACAACGCCTGGAACTTCTCGACTTCGCCCTTTACATCATCCTTTGTTATTACAGCTGATATCGCGCATATGGCGTCAGCGCCGGCATCAATGACCTCTTTTGCATTATCGAGATCGATCCCGCCTATTGCTGTAACAGGCACCCTGCATGCCTTCTTTATTTCTTTTATCAGCGCTGCGCCGCAGGGCCTTCCTGCGTCATCCTTTGTTGTCGTAGAAAATATAGGGCTCACCCCTAAATAGTCAGCTCCTTTTTTCTCCGCCAGGACTGCTTCTCTAAGATCGTGCACTGTCACGCCGATTATTTTGTCTCTGCCAAGAAGATCCCGGGCTGTCTCATAGGACATGTCGCCCTGGCCCAGATGAACGCCGTCTGCATCCACTGAAAAACAGATCCCTACCCTGTCATTAATAATAAACAATGCCTTTCCAGTGCAAATCTCCTTTAACTCCCTTGCCTCTTTAATCATATGCTCGGTCGAATCGAGCTTGCTTCTGTATTGCACGACAGTTACCCCTGTGTCTATAGCAGTCCTTACATCGCTCGCGTTGCCATTTTTGCTAATATCTGCGTCTGTTATAAAATAATAACCTTTTATCACTCTACCCTCTGTAGTTTTTCTATTTTGCACTTATCCAGGCTGTAAATATTATCAAAAAGTTTTTCTTTAAATGTTCCTGGCCCGGCGCTGTCCTTGCAGGCGATCTCTGCCGCGATTTCATAGCAACAAAGTCCGGCCGTAGCTGCCTTGGCCAGATCCTTTTCTACTGCACTAAATGCCCCTATGACGGATGCGGCCATGCATCCGGTCCCCACCACATGCGCCATCATCTCGCATCCGTTTTTTACAATGAAATGTTTCGCCTTATCAGCCACTATATCTTCTTTTCCTGTTATTACGACTGTCGCGTTTCTTTTTGCAGCAAGGGTTTTTGCCAGCTCTACCAGATCCTTCTCCACCTCGCTTGAATCCACGCCTTTTGTCCTGACCTTTTCGCCAGCGATCCTTGCGACCTCTGAGGCATTGCCTTTGATCACGTCTATTTTAACCTGGTCGAGGAGTTCAAAACACTTTTCATCCCTTAATTTAGTCGCGCCTGCGCCGCACACATCCAGTGTAACAGGGATGCCTTTTTTATTGGCTGACTTCGCAGCCAGCTTCATTGACTCAATAAAATCAGGGGTCAGGGTACCTATATTAAGCACAAGGGCTGAGGCAAGCGCAGCCATATCCTCGACCTCTTCAGCTGCGTGCGCCATAACAGGCGCAGCGCCAAATACCTTTACTATATTGGCGCAATCATAGATCGTTACCCAGTTTGTAAGATGATGCACGAGGGGCTTTTCTCTCCTTACCTTCTCCAAGACAGCGTATATATCCATCTTTCCTCCTAAAAATAAAAGGCCCTATGCAAGCATAGGGCTTATACAACCTCTTTTCCCTCCGCTGGCATTATCCAGTCCGACTTAGCTAAAGGCCTTGTCGATCCGCCGAAGCCAAGCACGAAAGTTGCTTGGCGAAGGCGGACAGGTTCATCGGGTAATCCGCTCACGCGGAATTCTCAGGCCGTCCACGACCTCCCCGTTATTGATTAGATTAAACCACAAGCATTATCTGCTGTCAATCCTTAAATATAATCCTCTGGATTATTCTTGAATGAATCAATGCAACTGTGGCAGCAAAAATAATATGTCTTGCCCTCATACGCGTATGAGTATTCTTTGATGACCTCTCCTCCCATAACAGGACAGACAGCATTGATTGGTTCGCCCTCTTCTCCAGACCCTGACTGGCACATGCCGCAACGCGCAAACGCAATGCCAGATGATACAAAGAACGCAAACACAAACACTATCACTGATAACGTTATGAGTTTTTTCATATGTTATCTCCTTTCCATAGTTTTTCTAAACTGATCTTCCTTGATCCAGCAATATAAGACTGGCACAAGAATCAGATTAGAAAGTGATGTTATATATTCCTTTTATACCTCTTCATCAAAAGCGAATTGCTCACAACAGATACAGAGCTGAACGCCATGGCAGCCCCGGCGATCATCGGATTCAAAAGAAACCCTGTGAAGGGATAAAGAATACCTGCGGCAAGAGGGATGCCTGCTGTATTATAAAGGAATGCCCAGAAAAGATTCTGTTTTATCTTCTTTATCGCATAGCGGGATAAATCCATAGCCATCACGACATCCCGCAGGTCATCTTTTATTAAAACAATATCCCCTGATTCAATAGCCACATCTGTCCCTGTGCCTATGGCAATCCCGATATCTGCCTGAGTCAGGGCAGGGGCGTCATTTATGCCATCGCCCACCATGGCCACTTTCAACCCTTCCTTTTGAAGCTTTTTGATTTCCTGGGCCTTGTCCCCGGGAAGGACCTCGGCCAGGACCCTATCAATGCCGACTAATTTACCAATAGCCTCGCCTGTCCGCTTATTATCCCCTGTTATCATAATAACCTGCTTGCCCATCTTTTTAAGCCTGACCACGGCTTCTTTTGAAAATTCTTTTAACGTATCTGCCGCGGCTACTATACCGACTAAATTATTATTAGCAGCAACAAGTATAGCGGTCTTCCCTTCACTTTCTAGTCTTTCCATGTCAGCTCCAGCCTTTGAAATATCAATATTCCTATCCTGCATCAATTTCCTGTTTCCTAACAAAACAACATCCTTCCCGACTTTAGCGTTCACGCCCTTTCCTGTAATTGACTCAAAGTCTTCCACGTCTCGTAAATCAATATTCCTTTCCTTCGCACCTTTAACAATCGCTTCCCCTAACGGGTGTTCAGAATTCTTCTCAACTGAAGCTGCCAATGACAAAACCTCGCTCTCGGGTTTACCATACGCCAAAATATCAGTTAACTCAGGTTCACCTTTAGTCAAAGTACCTGTTTTGTCAAATACTATTGCTTTGATCTGGTGGGCGATCTGCAGCGACTCTGCGCTCTTTATCAGGATACCATTCTCTGCCGCCAGGCCTGTCCCTACCATAACAGCTGTGGGAGTGGCAAGACCCAGGGCGCATGGACACGCGATGATCAGAACAGCTATAAAAATTGTCAAAGCAAAAAGAAAGCTTTCGCCCGCTATCAACCAGGCAATAAAGGCAAGGATCGCCACAAGAACTACAACTGGCACAAAATATGCTGAAATCCTGTCTGCAAGTTCCTGGATAGGCGCCTTTGAACCCTGGGCGTCTTCTACTAATTTTATAATCTGCGCAAGGGCCGTGTCTTTTCCTATCTTTGTGGCCTTAAATTTAAAACTGCCGGTTTTATTGATTGTTGAGCCTATCACCTGTCCACCTTTAGATTTTTCAATAGGAATACTCTCTCCTGTAATCATTGATTCATCCACGCTTGAATGTCCCTCTGTTACTATCCCGTCAATGGGTATTTTCTGACCTGGCTTCACAATAATGATATCTCCGACCATGACCTCTTCAACTGGAATCTCTTTTTCCTGTCCGTCCCGCAGGACAATAGCTGTCTTGGGTTGGAGACCCATAAGTTTTTTTATGGCTTCCGAGGTCTTGCCTTTGGCGATAGACTCAAGCAATTTGCCCAATAAGATAAACGCGATAAGAAATCCTGCGATTTCATAATAGAGGTTCTTCATTGTAAAAGCTGTATTGCCCAGCCATATGGCTATTGACGCATAAAGACTATAAAGATAGGCTGCGCCTACTCCTAAAGCCACCAGGGTATCCATATTGGCAGTTTTAGTCTTGACTACTGCTGTAATGCCTCTAGTGAAAAACTGGTATCCTGCAAACATAATAGGAGTGGTAAGGGAAAATTGAATCAGGGCCATATGTTGTTTGATAAACGTTGCGAGAGGGAGTTTGAGGCCTGTGGCCATAGCAAAATACATAAGCGGTGCGGCTAATATAAACGAGACCGTGCATTTAATTTTCAGGCTTTTAATCTCTTTTTCTCTGGCCTTTTTTTCGGCATCAACCGTGGCTTGTTCTTCCTCAATAGGAGTATACCCAGCTGCTTTAATGACATCTTTGATTTTATCGACCGAGACAATAGAGCTATCGAATTGAATCCTTGCCTTCTGATTAACGAATAATTCCTTCTTTACTATTCCGTTAACCCTGTTCAAGGCCCCGTCCACTGTGCCAAGGCAATGGGGATTATCCATGCCTATGACTTTAAGATTCAAAATCGTCACACCCTTGGCGTCTGCGGCTTCCTTCTGTCTAATAGTTTTATAGCCGGCTTTAGCAACTGCCTGATGCAGGTTGTCAAGATTAGCCTTTGAGGGGTTATATTCGATAAATGCCTTTTCGCTAGCAAAATTTACCTTTGCGCTTGAAACCCCGGGAACCTTTTTTAAGGCATTTTCTATTGCTCCTACGCAACTCGAACAATGCATGCCTGTTATATTAAGGACTAATTTCTCATTAGAAGATGCTTTGGTAGGTGTTTCGGAGGGTCCTTCGCTTTTACCTAAAAATTTATCCTGACAATTTTTGCTGCAGAAAAAATACGCCCTGCCATCCTTTTCTAATCTTATGGCTTTACTTTCGTCCACTTCCATTCCGCAAATCAGGTCTTTAGCCATATATCTTTCCCTTCCTAATAAGCTCGTGACAGATACTGTTTAGCACTCAGCACTGCCTTTGCACCTTCTCCTGATGCAATAATAATTCTTTTGCCAAAGACATCTGTTACATCTCCACAGGCAAATATTCCATCAATATCAGTTGAGCAATCTGGATTTATTATAACCTCTCCTTTCTCATTCAACCTGAGAAGATCCCGACAGAATTCTGCATTCGGAAGAAATCCTACCTGTATAAATACTCCATCACAAGGTATCTGTCTTGTTGATAGCTCACTCTGTGACTGGACAACAACTCCCTCAACCTTATCCTTTCCCTGAATCTCAATAACATCATAGCCCTCAAGAATATTGACCTTATCCCCTTTCTTAACTAGATCTATATCAGATTGGTCAGCTATAAGTTTACTTTTTGATACAATGGTTACCTTGCAACCAATCTTTTTTAAATCATTTGCTGTCTGAATTCCTGAATTACCTCCTCCTATAACAACAACTTCTAATCCTTTAAATAACGCTATATCCTGAACAGAGCTGTAAGATACGCCTTTTCTCTGAAATCGTTCTTCTCCAGGAATACCTAACTTTTTTCTTTTCATGCCAGTAGCAATAATAACCGCATGGGCAAGGATTCTATTCTTGGTCCTGGTTAAAATCTCAAAATCATCGCCTGAATGGACGAGCTTAATAACCTCGTCCATTTTGTGTTCGAGATAATGTTCGTGTAAAAACTGATCTCTAAACTTTTTTACAAGGTCTTTTCCGTTAATAAAATCAAACCCCATATAATTTTTTATTTTTGAACTATCGACTGCTTGACCACCTATGTCTTTCGTCACCAAAAAAGTATCCATCTTAGACACAGACGCATAAATAGCAGCGGTAAGGCCAGCTGGCCCGCCGCCAATAATAACTAAATCGTAATTGTAGTCTTTCAAAAATTTTACTGGGGATTTTTTAAATTTATCTCTACAGCCCGCGGAACAGAAAAAGTATTTCTTGCCTTTAACCTCGGAGACGAAATTCTCGTTTTCTATTTCCATTCCGCAAATAGGGTCTTTAATCATTTTCTCTATCGTATCGCGTTTTATCCCCGGGCTGCTTTTTTGCCTGTCCTTATGCTTATCGCCTCTTCCACAGGAGAAACAGCTATCAATCCATCTCCTTTATAACCTGTTCTGGCAGAATTAATAATGCAATCTTTAACCCTGTCCACACACTCGTCATTGCATATCAATTCTATTTTGTCCATCGAGGTATAAGAAGTGCCGAGTTTCGCCGATACCTGCAACTGATCGGGAGAAATTTCGTCTCCTAAGGCTTTTATTCCTATAACTGTCAGCCGGGGCGTGTTTAAATCTTTTAAGGCCTGTAACACCTTGCCGGTCATGAAATTCCTGACATAGGCCTTTATTAATTTCATCGTTACCACCTCCTATTTATCGCTCATATATTTCATAGGCTCCTTTTCAAATTTTTCCCTGCACCCAGGACTGCAAAAATAAAACTTCTGGCCCATATGTTCAACTGGACCTTTGGCGGTATCCTTTTCTATTTCCATCCCGCAAACTAAATCCTTTACCTTGTCTCCCATAATCACTCATCTCCTTTTTCTTCCTTACCCTCTTGTAATTCCTCTATTTTCTCTATATATTTCTGCGGGTCTTTATTGAATTCGTCTATACAGCCTGCACAGCAGAAATTATAGATCTTGCCTTCATATTCATATGTCGCACCCATCATAGAGCCGCCGATCTCCTCTCCTGAAACAGGGCAGATCTTATTGCCGACGTCTATAGGATCTTCTTGCTCATTCTGCATGTCGCCCTTTTGCATCATTCCGTGCTCATGCCCTGCATGCTCAGATTCGGCAAATACGAACGGAGACACAAAAAATATCGCTACCGCTAAAACCATAACTATTGTTTTCATTTCCCCTCCCCCTTTCTTTTTTCTTTTAGAAACTGCTTCTCTTTTATCCAACAATATAATACAGGGACTAAAATCAGATTAGATAACGTCGCAGTCACCAATCCTCCTACTGTCGGAGATGCCATAGGTTTCATTATCTCAGAGCCAGTGCCGGTAGAAAGCATCACTGGAATAAGCGCGATGATCGTCGTCGTGGTAGTCATCATTGCCGGCCTTACCCTTAAAAGCCCTCCTTCAATAACAGTCTTTCGAATATCTTCTATGGTCTTTGGAACTTTTTTTCTGAATAAATCATCGAAGGTCGAAAGTAGCACCACAGCATTATCAGTTGCTACGCCAAATAAGGCAATAAACCCTACCCACACAGCTGTTGAAAATTTAAAGCCCAGGATAAAGAGCAATATTATGCCGCCCATCAGAGATACAGGGATACCTGTTGATAAAATCAACAGGCTGCTGAAATTCTTAAATGCTACGTAAAGCAACATCAGGATCACAGCCAGCGCTATAATAAGCGAAGGCACGAGTTTCTTCCGCGATTCCATCTCTGATTCAAACTGGCCTGACCAGGAAATAAAATATCCCGGCGGCAGTTTTAATTCTCCGCTATCAATCTTTTCTTTTACTCTTTTTTGCGCAACGTTTACAAAATCTATCAACCCAATTTTGTCCTGATTGACATTTACAAACACTCTTGCGTAAGTCTGGGTGTTCTCTGAATTAATAACTGCCGGGCCAGGTACTCTTTTTAAAGTCGCGACCTGCGTCAAAGGTATGTGCTCGCCAGCCGGTGTGGGGATAAAAA
>JABMRA010000049.1 GCA_013202925.1 Candidatus Omnitrophota bacterium
TATGCGCCAAAACTTAAAAAACAAGACGGCCTTATTGACTGGCAGTGGGGCGCGGAGAAGATCCGCAATAGGGTCAGGGCGTTCGTGCCATGGCCGGGATGTTTTACGCATTGGAATAAAAAGATCCTTAAGATATGGCGGGCAGCGATAGTTGCCGGACCTGCTTCTGAAAGTCCGGGGCCAGGCATTGTCCTGGAGGCAGCCAAGGACGGCATACTGGTAAGCACCGGGAAAGGCATCCTCAGGATAGATGAGCTTCAGCTGGAGGGCGGGCGTCGCATGAGCGCAGAAGAATTTATAGCCGGACACAAAGATGTGGCTTCAGGCAGTGTTTTTCTATTGCGAGAATAGTTTTTTATGGTATAATTAACCGATTAAAATATGCCAGAATTAAGAAGAGATCCTATAATCGGAAGATGGGTCATAATATCCGTTGAGAGGGCAAAGAGGCCGCGCGACTTTAAGGTCTCCCATGCCCATGAAGAAGAAGGGGCATGTCCGTTCTGCGAAGGACAAGAACACGATACCCTTCCCGAGGTCTTTGCGATAAGAAGGCGGCGCACAAAAAAGGATAAGCCCGGTTGGGACGTAAGGGTCATCCCGAGCATATCACAGCGGCTTGATTTGAGCGGCGGGCTTGATAGACGGGGCGTGGGCATGTATGACGTGATGAATCCTGTAGGCTCGCACGAGATAATAATAGAGTCGCCAAAACATTTTACAGGCATCCATGAGTTATCCGGGAAACAAATAGAGCTTGTTATAAACGCAGGCGTCAGGCGCATGGTGGAGCTTGAAGAAGACCCGCACCTTAAATATTGTCTGCTTTTTAAAAACCACGGCTTGAAGGCAGGGGGCAGCAAGGCCACAAAACATGTGCGCTCACAGCTTATCGCCACGCCTGTTACCCCGACGAGGGTCAAGGAAGAGCTCAGGGGCGCGCGTTTATATTACAAGCATAAGGATAGGTGTATATTCTGCGACCTGATAAGGCAGGAACTGGATTCCGGGGTCAGGGTCGTGATGGATACCAGGAATATAGTCGTGATAGCGCCTTTTGCCTCCAGATTTCCGTTTGAGTTATGGATACTTCCGAAAAAACACGGTTCGGATTATGTAAATATAAAAAAGGAAGAGGTAAGGGACCTTGCTATTGTGTTCAGGACGTTGTTTTCCAAGCTTTCAAAGGCGTTGAACGATCCGCCTTATAATTATATGCTGCACACAGCTCCATTCAGGCGCAGTAAAAGGACCGGCTACTGGCACACCATAAAAGAGGACTATCATTGGCACATAGAGGTCACGCCGAGGATAACCCAGGTGGCTGGTTTTGAGTGGGGTTCTGGATTTTATATCAATCCGACCCAGCCGGAAGATGCGGCAAGATACTTAAGAGAGACGAAGGTTTCGTGAAACGTGAAAAGTGTGAAGTGAAAAGTGCATTTTTCACTTTTAACCTTTAACTTTTCACCAACATATATTTTTTTTGGAAGCCATTTTATGAGTCAGCTGAGGCGAGACCCGATAACCGGAAGATGGATAATAGTCAATATCACCGATCCGAAAAAACCCGGGGAGTTTGATCTAAGGCCTCAGGTCAGGAAGGGCGGGGTGTGCCCCTTCTGCACGGGCAATGAAAAGATGACGCCTCCTGAGATAGAGGCCGTAAGGGCGAAGGGAACAAAGTCCGATACGCCGGGCTGGTCTGTAAGGGTGGTCCCGAATAAATTTCCTGCCTTAACGATAGAGGGCGACTTAGACAAACGCGGCATAGGTGTATATGATATGTCCAATGGCGTGGGCGCGCACGAGGTGATCATAGAGACCCCGGACCACGAAAAGGATATGGCTGATCTCTCGCCGCGCGAAATAAGAAATATCATCTTTAAATACCGTTCAAGGAGTTTGGATCTGGAAAAGGATCCGAGGTTCAAATACATATTGATCTTTAAAAATCACGGAGAATCAGCCGGGGCCTCACTCGAGCATGCGCATAGCCAGATCGTGGCGCTTCCCATCGTGCCGAAAAGGGTCACAGAAGAATTAAAAGGCGCCAATAATTATTTTGGCTACCGCGAGAGATGCGTTTTTTGCGACATGATCGCTCAGGAGCAGCAGGATAAACTAAGGGTGATATCCGAGAACAGGTATTTTATCGCGTTTTGCCCGTTTGTGCCGCGTTTCGCGTTCGAGACATGGATAGTGCCAAAGACGCACAACCAGGATTTTAAATCAATAGATGATAAAAGGGCCGGTGCAATGGCCGCGATATTAAAGGACACGCTTGAGAGATTGAAAAAGGTCTTAAACGATCCGCCTTATAATTTTATAATCCACACAGCACCGGTCAGGGACGGTCTCAACGAGGAGTATCACTGGCATCTTGAGATAATGCCAAAATTGACAAACGTTGCCGGTTTTGAGTGGGGTTCGGGATTTTATATCAACCCGACGTCACCTGAACTCGCGGCAAAATATCTAAGGGCAGCATAAAAAGGGAGGAAACATGGTAAAGGTAGGCATCAATGGTTTTGGAAGGATAGGAAGAAATGTTTTAAGGGCAGCGATCGAGAACAAGGACATTGATTTCGTGGCAGTAAATGATCTGCCTGTGCCGACTGCTTCACTTGCGCATCTCTTAAAGTATGACTCGATTTTAGGAGAACTCAAGGTAAACGTAGAGGCAAAAGAGGGTATGCTTATAGTGAACGGCAAAGAGATAAAAGTGCTGAGCCACAAGGACCCGGCAGAGATCCCGTGGGCGAGTTTGGGCGCGCAGATAGTGGTGGACGCCACAGGGATATTCAAGGAAAAGGAAAAGGCGATGAAGCATATCCAGGCAGGCGCGAAGAAGGTGATCATAACAGCCCCTGCGAAGAACGAGGATATTACGATCGTGCTTGGCGTAAATGAGAATATGTACGATCCTTCAAAGCACCATGTTATATCTAACGCGTCGTGCACTACGAATTGTCTTGCGCCTGTGGCAAAGGTGTTGATAGAGAATTTCGGGCTCAAAAGAGGCCTGATGACTACCATACACTCTTATACGAATGACCAGAAGCTGCTGGACCTCGTGCATCCGGATCTAAGAAGGGCAAGGGCCGCGGCGCTTTCAATGATACCGACTACAACAGGCGCGGCAAAGGCAGTAAGCCTGGTCCTTCCTGAACTGAAGGGTAAGCTCGACGGTCTGGCGATCAGGGTGCCTACGCCTAACGTGTCACTTGTGGACCTCGTGTGTGAAGTGGAAAAGGATACCTCCAAGGAAGAGGTAAACAGGGCGTTCAGGGAAGCAGCAGAGGGCAAACTCAGCAATGTATTGGAATATTGCGATAAACCGCTTGTATCAAAGGATTTTAACGGCAACCCGAAATCCTCCATTGTTGACTCAGCCCTTACCATTGTTATCGATAAGCGGCTCGTGAAGGTCTTGAGCTGGTATGACAATGAGTGGGGTTATTCCTGCAGGGTCGTTGATCTTATTGAATACATAGCGAACAAAGGGCTGTAACAAAAATAGAACTCACACCTTTAATCGCGGAACCTACGCGGAACCTACGCGGAACATGACGCGGAAATTACGCGGAAATTCCGCGATTTAATATGAAGATATTATTTATCTCCTCAGAGGTCTATCCCTTTGCCAAGACAGGCGGGCTGGCAGACGTTGTCGGCACACTTCCGGAGGCGCTTGCAAAGAGGGGCCATCGCTGCAGCATTATTCTGCCATTCTATAAATGCGTAAGAGAAGGCGGCTTTTCTCCTGAATTATTCAAGAAGGATCTGTTGATCGAGGTAGGACGCAGGAAAGAGACCTTTGATCTTTATTCATTGAGGCGCGGCAATGTCGATGTATATTTTGTCGAAAAGGACGAATATTATAAAAGGGATCATCTGTACGGGACGCCGCAGGGCGATTACGCGGACAATGCATTGCGTTTTGGGTTTTTTGCAAAGGCCGTTATCGCCGCTATCCCCCGCATAGGACAGCAGGACATACTGCATTGCAATGACTGGCAGTCCGCGCTTATCCCGTTCTATATCAGGTTTTTTCACAAGGCCGCCCCGGAATTCAACAGCCTAAAAACACTCTTTACGATCCATAACATGGCCTATCAGGGGCTTTTTGGCAGAGAGGTCATGGCCTCCCTGAACATCCCTAAAAAATTATTCACACCTGAGGTATTGGAATTCTACGGCAGAGTAAATTTTATGAAATCCGGCATAATCTATTCTGATGCCGTAAGTACGGTCAGCGAGGGGTATGGCCGCGAGATATTGACCCAGGAGTTTGGCTGCGGACTTGACGGACTTTTGAGGACAAGGGAAAAGGATATTTACGGTATCGTTAATGGTGTTGATTATTCCATATGGAACCCTGCTACAGATAAGTTTATCGCTGCCAGATACAGCGAAAAGGCATTGGGCGGAAAAAGGGAATGTAAAAAGGATGTCTTAAAAGAATTTGGTATAAAGTATAATCCTGACGCTGACAGGCCTCTGGTAGGCATGATAACAAGGCTTGCCGAGCAAAAGGGCATTGATCTGGTGGCTGAGGGCATGGATGAGATGCTGAAGCTGGGGATCGATTTCGTGCTTCTGGGGTTTGGCGATGAGAAATACAATAATATATTCAGGGGCCTTGCCGAGAGATACAAGGGCCGTATGGGCGCAAGGATCGCGTTTAACAACGCGCTTGCCCATAAGATAGAGGCAGGAAGCGACATGTTCCTGATCCCGTCCAGATACGAGCCCTGCGGCCTGAACCAGATGTATAGTTTGAAATACGCCACTGTGCCGGTCGTGAGGGCAGTCGGAGGCCTTGACGATACAGTCGAGGATTTTGATCCGTCCGTGAAAAAAGGGAACGGTTTTAAATTTAAGGATGCGACGGCTGACGCGCTTCTGGCAGCGGTCAAGAGGGCTGTCGGGATCTATAAAGATAAAGAGCAATGGAATACGCTTCTTCATAACGGCCTTTCCTGTGATTATTCCTGGGCATTTTCAGCAGAAAAATACGAAGATCTCTACAATAAACTCCTTTCTAGGCAGGCTTGCGGGTTGGGGATATGAAAAATAAAGTATATTTTGCAATGGGGCTGCATTTTCACCAGCCTGTCGGGAATTTTGAGAAGATCCTTGAGCGCTCGTACCAGGATTGTTACAGGCCGTTCCTGGAGGTCTTTAGTAAATACCCTGATATAAAGATCACGTTTCATTTTTCCGGGAATCTCCTGGATTATTTTGAGGCGCGGCACCCTGAATTTTTGGATAAGGTGATGGGGCTGGTCTCCCTGGGCCAGGTAGAGATCATGGGAGGCGGTTATTACGAACCCATCTTTCAGGCAATACCGCAGGCGGACAGGATCGGCCAGATAGAGATGCTGTCCGGTTATTGCAAGGAGCGGTTTGGCGTAAGGCCCAGAGGCATGTGGACGCCGGAACGTGTCTGGTCTCCTGAGATTATCGGGGATTTCCGCGGCTGCGGTGTGGAGTATTCTATCCTGGATGACATACATCTTATCAAGGCCGGCGTTGCCAAGGAGGATCTCTGCGGATATTTTATGACAGGGGATAAAGAGCGGATAGCCATTTTTCCCTCGAACAGGACCCTGCGTTATATAATCCCGTTTAAACCGCCCCGCGAGACAATAGATAATTTCAAAAGACAGGCAAAAATGAAAAAGGACGCGTTGTTCACATACGGGGATGACGGCGAAAAGTTTGGGGAGTGGCCGTGGACGCATGACTGGGTTTACAAAAAAGGCTGGCTTGATAATTTTTTTAAGGAACTGACCAGGAATCAGGATTTGGTGAGGATGGTTACCTTTTCCGAATATCTTGATTCGCACCCGCCTGTAAAGGATGTGGAGATCCCGGAGGCCTCTTACGAAGAGATGCTTGAATGGTCAGGCGGCTCATGGATGAATTTTTTATCAAGGTATCCTGAGTCGGATCAGATGCATAAGAGGATGTGGTATGTGAGCAGGAGGCTCGCTGATACAGAAGACAGAAGACAGAAGACAGAGGACAGAGAAAAGATTAAGGAAAGTCGCAAAGAGCTGTATAAGGGTCAGACCAATTGTCCGTACTGGCATGGCGTGTTCGGAGGCATCTACCTCCATCACCTGAGGAATGCTGTGTACGAACATCTTATAAAGGCCGACAGGATCATTGATGAGATCGAGTATAAGGACCA
>JABMRA010000050.1 GCA_013202925.1 Candidatus Omnitrophota bacterium
CATCAGGGTTTAAAACCTACACGGACCATTACGGACACATTATAGACAGAAGACAGAAGACAGTAGTCAGAAGACAGAAGACAGAAGACAGAAGCCAGAGGATTGTGGATGAGGTGATTTTGACAGTTATGCGCGCGCCCAGAAGCTATACAAAGGAAGATATTGTGGAAATAAATTGCCACAGCGGAATAGCGCCGCTTAAGAAGATCCTGGATCTGGCCTTACATAATGGGGCCAGGCTTGCAGAGCCCGGAGAGTTTACAAAAAGGGCGTTTTTGAACGGCAGGATCGATATACTGCAGGCAGAGTCAGTGCTTGAGGTAATAAGGGCAAAGACGGATTTGAGCTTAAGGGCTGCCATGAATAATCTGGAGGGGCTTTTTTCAAAGAAGATCAATGATATAAGGCATGGACTGATAGGTGTCTTGGCTCATATAGAGGCGTGTATAGATTTCTCAGAGGAAGGCGATATGCGCGCGAGAAGAAAAGATATCCTTAATAGAGTTAAACATCTCAGGAAGGATATAGAGAGGTTGATATCCAGGGCAGATGAGGGAAAGATCCTGCGTCAGGGCATAAAGACCGTAATATGCGGAAGCCCCAACGTGGGCAAGTCCAGCCTGATGAATGCATTGGTTAAAGAGTCCAGGGCTATTGTGACTCATATACCAGGCACTACCAGGGATACCATAGAAGAGGTCGTGAATATGAATGGCATACCTGTAGTGCTCGTGGATACAGCAGGGATAATCGACACCACCCACCCAATAGAAAAGGAAGGAGTAAGGAGGAGCCATTTCTCCCTGCAAAAGGCAGATCTTGTGCTTTTTGTATTGGATTATGGAAGGCGGATAAATAAAAACGATATGGATATTGTGCGTAATATCAGAGACAGGGAGATAATAATAGTTGTCAATAAGATCGATTTAAAGAAACGCATAGATATAGATATGATCAAGAGGGCCTTTCCAAAAAGGCCTTTGGTATATATCTCAGCTATCAACTTATCAGGAATTGACAAATTAGAAAAGATGATACGGGGTATTATATTTAAAGGAAGGGTGCCGACAGCAGATTTTGCAAGTGTTTCCAATGACAGGCAGCTGGACATTTTGCTCCGCACTATTGAGGATGTAAGAGAGGCAACAGATGCCTTAAGGAAAAAGGTATCAATGGAACTCGTTGCTATTTATGTGCGCTCATCCATAGAGACGCTAGGGATGATAACAGGCCATACTATAACCGAAGAAGCCCTGGACAGGATATTTTCAGAATTCTGCATAGGTAAATAAGTAAGGACATGAGTTACGACAAACTCTGATTGACGTAACTCATTTAAGGAGGAGAGATGGATAAGAACAAGATAAAAAAGGCAGTAAGGATGATTCTGGAGGCAGTTGGAGAGGATCCAGGCAGGGAAGACCTTAAAAAGACGCCTGAGAGGGTTGCTGACATGTACGAGGAGATATTCAGCGGCATATCAAAGGACCCGTCAAAGCAATTAGAGGTGCTTTTGGGTGAAAAACATGACGAGATTGTGCTTCTGAAGGGTATACCTATATATTCAATGTGCGAACACCACCTTTTACCCTTTGTAGGCAAGGCCCACATAGCGTATGTGCCTAGAAACAATAGGGTTACGGGATTGAGCAAATTGGCCAGGGTAGTGGAGATCCTTTCCAAAAGGATGCAGGTTCAGGAGAGATTGACTACTGAGGTGGCTGATGTAGTGATGAAGAAGCTTAAGCCAAGGGGTGTTATGGTTATTATTGAGGCAGAGCATATGTGTATGAGCATGAGAGGCGTGAAAAAACCAGGGGTTATGACAATTACAAGCGCTGTCAGGGGCATATTCAAGGAAAATCCTAAAACCCGGGCAGAAACTTTAGACTTAATAAGGAATTAATAAATAGAAGTTAAAAAAATATTGACAAAAGTTTTTAAATCTGGAATATATAGATAACTGGTCCATTGGGTTGGATTTCAAGGTCTTGTTAAAAACAATACCTGCTGTCCTTTTTTCGAAAGGGGCACGGTAATTTTAAGCTGCAAGCTTTAAGTTATAAGCTATAAGCGATGAAAAAATAGAGTTTTAAAAAAGTTTAAGGCTTACAGCTTACAGCTGTACAAAGGAGGTATTTCCATGAAAAGATTATTTAGTAGTATTCTAATCTGCTGTTTTATTTTTGCGGGGTGTTCGTGTGGCGGCGGAGGGGGAGACGACCGCGTAGTCGCACAGGTAAATAAATATAAGATGACGGCAGAGGATCTGAAATATGAATCGAAAAATAGGGCCTTTGATGAGCAGGGATACCTAAAGACAGAAAAGGGCAGGGAGGAATATCTGGACAGGCTGCTGGAAAAAGAGATATTGCTGCAGGAGGCACAGCGCCAGGGCCTTGACAGGGAAAAGGATTTTATGAGAAGCATTGAAAATTACTGGGAGCAGGCGCTTTTGAAGCTTTTGCTTGAGAGAAAGAGTAAGGAGATATCAGGGTCGGTCCATGTCTATGACAACGAGATAGAAGAGTATTGCAGGGCCTCCGGAGAAAAAACGCCTTTTTCAAGGGTAAGGAGGGATATAGAAAGGGCCATAAGACAGGAAAAGGAAACAGAGGCAATGAATGCCTGGATAGACGAATTGAGAGATAAATCACACATAGAGATCGATACGGAACTTCTAAACGAGGTGCTTTCCGATTAGACGGATTAATTCGCCCCCGCCGTTTTGATTCGCTTTTGCATAATGCAAAACGAATCAGCGGGGGCTCATTAAAGGGGGAGGTTATGAAAATGAAACGTAGAAGGTATCTTATCAATATGAAATTTCAGACAGAGTTTATACTGAAATTTTGCGGCCTTGTCGTGCTTGGTGCCGTGGTCTTTGGTGTAATCCTTTATGTATTCTCAAGCCGCACGCTTACCACCTCTTTTGAGAACTCAAGATTGGTGGTGAAGAGCACAGCCAGCTACCTGCTTCCCGGACTCTTGTTCGGAGGCCTCGTTGTAGCCATATTGACGGCAACAGCCGCATCCATAGTGGTGCTCCTTATGACGCACAGGGTGGCAGGCCCTATGTATAGATTTGAGAAATACGCGGAGAAGGTCGGTTCCGGCGAGATCTCGTCGGATCTGAAGATTAGAAAAAAGGATCAGTTTCAGAATCTTGTCGGTGCTTTCAATAAGATGACGCAGGATCTTGGGGCAGGGCTTTTAAAGGTGATCGGGGTTTCGGACAAGCTCGACGATCTAATAGACCAGCTCTCTGACAGCACAAACAGCGAAATGCTTTTGAAAGAGGATATAAAGAAGATAGTCTCTGAATTAAGAAAAGATAAAAGGGATCTCAAAAATGCCCTGGCGTATTTCAAGGTCAATCGTTAAAAGAACAGGATGAAGTTTAAAACGTCCCTTTTTTTATTAATACTGAGCTGTCTGATATATACGATTTCTGCGGATGAGGCATGTTCGCAGGAGGAGGAGTGGGGCGTACTCTCCTCCAGGTTTTGCACTGTGTTTTTCGAAGAAGGGGTCGATTTGAACACAGTCAACAGGCGCATCAATCTTAGATTCGCTGATTTCTATAATCCGAGGAGATACAGGGACAAGGCAGATCTTTCAACAGAGGAGATCTTAGCAGAAAAATTTGATTCGATCTTCAGCAGGGTTGAAGATATTTTGGATATGTATCCGTCCATGGTACAGGTAACTATCAATATCTATAGAACAAAGGGCGGGTTGGATGAGGCGTACGAGGATATCTTTGACGAGCCAAACGAAGCAAGTTCTTTTTATATCTACAAGACGAATACCATATATACCACGGAAAGGGCTATAAACGAAGGCATGCTTGCGCATGAAATGGCGCATTGTATAATCGACCACTATTTTGTCATCTTGCCTCCCAGAAAAATCCAGGAAATGCTGGCTGTATATACAGATGTACATTTGAAGGACTGATGAGGGCCTTATCTGTCTTGAGAGAGGACCTTGCGAGCCTATAAACGAATTTCTGTTAAGGGCTGCGAAGAGCTGCAGGGGACATCCCACTGCCCGGTATTCACCTACAACGAGATTGCTGTTTGTCGTCTATTCAGACCTTGAAGTCGATTGTCTTGTATGATACAATCTTTCTATGCGTATAAGCAGGAAGATCGGCATCAGTTTTTTTATTACATTCCTTCTGGTGATCCTTCTTGGAGCACTCTCCATCTATAGCTTAAGGCATATATATAGGGGCCTGAATCAGGTCTTTGCAAAGGACCTGCCCGCATCCCGTTCTACCTACCAGATTGCCGTCTCAATGGAGGATGTCCTGTCCGAATTGAACAATTTTCTTATAACAGGCAATGAGAATTTTAAGGTAAGTTTCGAACGTTCCTATGAAAAGCTGCAGGACGATATGTCAGGTCTTAAGAGATTCGTAGTTAAAGAGGAGGAAAAGGGGCTCTTTGAAGAGGCCCAGGGATTGAGTGAGGAAATAAACAGACTTAGCAATGATATATTTAAAAAGAAGGCAGAGATAAAGGCGTTATTCAAAGACGTAAGGGCAAGGGGA
This sequence comes from Candidatus Omnitrophota bacterium, assembly GCA_013202925.1. Taxonomy (GTDB): domain Bacteria; phylum Omnitrophota; class Gorgyraeia; order Gorgyraeales; family Gorgyraeaceae; genus JABMRA01. The sequence continues at coordinate 4,559 of JABMRA010000050.1, forward strand.
GTCGAATACAAACAAAAACTGGACAGGATTTTTGATTTCGAAGAGCAAAAGATGCTGGGCGAGAAGGATCTTCTGTTGATACAGGCGCAGTACATCCCTGCCTCCCAGCTCATAATGGAGGCGAGTTCAAGATTTTCAAATCTGCTTGATGGCCTTGCCGGATACGTGATTGGCAATGAAAAAGACGCCCCATTATCTTTTATGGACGATCTTTTGGCGCTGGATAAGTCTGTCAGGGACTATAAGAATTACTACGGCTATTCTCTGTCGGACAAGGAGAGGGCCCTTGCAACTGAACTTATGGGGCTCTCCGGAGAGATCAGGTCTATCATCGATTCCATATGCGACCTAAAAGACCAGACCGAGGCCGATATGGGTTCTCTCCTGGTCAAAGAAAAGGCTTTTATGGAGGCCATGGACAAGATAATCGCCCTCAAGAAGAGCGGGATCTCTTCTAAATTGGGCGTGGGCGCCACCCTTACTGAAGATATTCCTGCCATACACAATATCTCAAATATAGAAAAGGATGTCGCGGAGTCGTGGAGGAGCAGCAGCAGGTATATATTGACCGGCGATGAAACGTACAGGGATTCATATTACCGATTGAGGCAGAACATCGAAGAAGAACTCAAGGATTACGCCAGGCATGCGCGCCTCAGGGGCACGGAGAAATTTTTAGATGATATCGTCGAGGCGGATAGAAGTATATTAGAGGCAATAGATCTCAATATGGATACCCTTGATATAAAAGACGCAGGGCTTTCCAATCTAGCATCGATGAAGGCAGATCTCGAGAAGAACATAGAAGAGATCCTGAAATACAATGATTCTCTGATAAAAGAGGCGCAGGCCCCGCGAAAGGTCCTGGAAAGGAACGTCCCCGCAAGATGGGTAATCATGAGATTCAGGAATGAGCTTTCCGTCGCATCCGGACTGGTTGCAAATTACCTGGACGAGCAGGATGCGCGATATAAGGACGCGTATTCAGAATCGTATTTTGATATGAAGAAATATCTCAATAAATATAGAAATATCTCAGGGACAGATAATGCAATATCTTTTATAGAAGAGATAGAATCAGGGCTGGATAAGTTTAATACAGCCGTGCTCGATGTGATCGACAGCCACGATAAGATCATAAAAGAGCAGGGCTGGTCTCTTGTAAAATTGGAAGATGCCTTAAGGCAGGGCATGGATAAGGCAATAGAGGTCGAGATATCGCAGATCGATAAGAATAAAGAGGACATAAAGAATAGAATAGCCATGATAAACACCCTGATATTTATCATAATAGGGGGAGTTGCCCTTATAGCGATATTCATTATTTTCTATACCGTAAACTCCATAACAAACCCTATCCAGAAACTCTATGACGGCGCCGGGGTGATAGGAAGCGGAAATCTGGACCACCGCCTGGATATAAAGACAGGCGATGAGATACAGGATCTTGCAGAAGGGTTCAATGCGATGGCAGGCGAACTCAAAGAGCTTTATACAAATCTTGAAAATAAGGTGAAGGAGAGGACCCGCCAGCTGGCAGAGGCCAATAATACGCTTGCCTTTAGAAAGGATGAGCTGGAAAAGATAAACGCGCAACTTAAAGATCTGGACAGGATGAAGTCAGACTTTGTGTCCAATGTGGTGCATGAGCTAAGAACACCCCTTACCATAATAAAGGGCAATGTAGACACTATAGAGAAGGGTTATGCAGGCAAGGTCCAGCCGAAACAGAAAGAGGTCTTGGGCGATGTTTACAGGGTAACGAACAGGCTTGCGAGGCTGGTAAACGACCTTTTGGATCTTTCCAAGATAGAGTCAGGCAAGATGGATCTTAAGAAGGAAGATGTGGATATAGTGGAAATGGCAAAGGAGATCGTGAGGGATTTTGAGAAGGTTGCCAGTCAGAAACAGATAGAGATAAAAGGGGACCTGCCAAACACGGGAATTGTTATAAAGGCAGACAGGGACAAGTTGACGCAGGTCTTTGTGAATCTAATAGGCAACGCAGTAAAATTTACTGACAAAGGAGATGTCGGTGTAAAGATAGTCGAGCTTCAGGACGAGGTCCAGGTGGAGATCGAGGACACCGGGCCCGGTATGACTAAGGAAGAGTGCGAGAAGATCTTCGATAAGTTCGTAAGGGTGGTGGCTGAGAAAAAAGAGGGGACAGGATTGGGCCTGCCAATAGCAAAAGACATAGTAGGCCTACACAAGGGCCGCATGAGGATCGAAAGCAGCCCTGGCAAAGGTTCAATCTTCATCTTTAACCTTCCGAAATAGTGGTTTCCTCCCTGTTTCCAACCTGTTAGGTAAGCTGTTTCTATTTCAATCGGGAAAGGGGGTTCTTTTTTAGATTAAGAGGGGTATTTTCTTTCAACCCCGTAACTTTTATGGCCGCCTGCCTTGACAATCCCCATATCATAATGTATACTTCATTATAAATTAAAAGGGTGTATTATACTCTGTTATAAAGAAAGGTGTTTTATAATGAAGAAGTTTCATGTGTTATCTTTATTAATATTATGCGCTATATTTATTGTTGAGGCCCCTGTCTTTGCCGCTACAGTTGGTAATCCTCTGGATCTGGATATACCTTCACAGTCAGCTATTCTGCGTCAGCAGGCCATAGGCGAGGCCATGGATGAACATGAGGAGGTAGTCAAGATAAAGGCAGCCCTGGACCTGGAATTTGTGTTTGACAAGGACCTCAATGCTTCCTGGGAGATGAGTAATCCTGAGATGGAAGGCCAATGGTCTATGTTTAAATTGGGCACTACTATTTTTAACAGGGTAGAGCCTTATATTAAAATAGGCACTTCTGAATTAGAGGTAAAATGGAAGCAAGGCACATCCCAGATAGAGGTAGTGGCTGATTCTGGTCTTGCCTGGGGCGCAGGCGTAAAAGGGGTCATATGGGACTTTGAGGATTTCTGGGATGTCCGCTTGACCGGGGATATCCAGTACAGGACAACAGAGCCTGACGTAAGCGAAGTATCTCTGGGTGGAAACCCTGTAGTTGACACAGGGGCTGATTTTAAAGTGGACGAATGGCAGGCCGCGTTTGTTTTAAGCAAAAAGTTCGAGCTCCCGTTAAAGTGGCAGAATGTCTATATAGTACCTTATACTGGCCTGACTATTTCTGATTCAAATGTGGATGTAAAGTTTACAAATCCGGATAATCCAGGAACGGACTATACGCTTTTTGACGCAAGCAACGAATCGGTCATGGGTTTTGTCCTGGGGTGCGACATTATGCCGTCGTTAAGGGAGTCTTTTATCTATAGCATAGAACTCAGATTTGTAAATGAGCTTGCCTTGACCCTTGGCGGGGCAATGAAGTTTTAACGAGCACTTGGTTTACGAAAATCAGAGATTTTCGTAAACCAATCTTCTCTGGGTTTTTTCTGTGAAGGTGCGAGTTAATCCCCCCTTCTTGCATTCTGCCCCTAGAAATTGCGAAGCAATTTCAGGGACTTAGTCCCCGAAATCTTTCAGATTTCAGGGGGCAAGAATGCAGGGGGGATAAATTCAGACTTATAATTTACGAAAATCAGAGATTTTCGTAAATTATGTCCTCATTTAAAAAGAGAGGCAGAGATGAAAAAAATAGTTATAATTTTATTTATCCTGAGTTTTGCCGCGCCTTGTTTTGCGTCGACAATAGGAAGTCCTGAAATCAGCATCCCGGAAGAATCATTATACCTGAAGAAAGAGGCAGTAAATAAGACCCTTGACCGCTATGGGTATAACATGGATATAAAGGGCACAGCAGAGCTGGATTTTGTCTTTAAGCGAAAGCTTACTTCATCCGATGAGGTTACAAAGGCAGAGCTGAAAGGGCAGAATTGCATGCTCAAGCTTTCCAGCAATTTTTATGATTCTTTCGAGCCCTATATAAAGCTCGGCACATCTGACCTTGAAGTAACATGGACCCAGAACGGCGAAAACATTACAGTAGAGACAAAGCCTGGTTTTGTTTGGGCAGCAGGGATAAAGGCCCATGTATATGAGTTTAAAAACCACGGAATTAAATTAACCATGGATGCGCAGTATAAAAATGCTGATCTGGATGTAGATACAGTATCAAGGGCAGGATCTATGAATGAGAAGTTTGAGATAAAAGAATACCAGATAGCCCTGCTGGCCAGTAAAAAATTAATAGTTCCCGTAGGAATAAATGATTATTACATAGTCCCTTATACCGGGCTGACGGTTACATGGTCAGATGTAGATGTTAGTTTTACTGATGCGGGCTCAGGCCTACTTTATTCTACGTACGACGCCTCTGACGAAAACGTGTTTGGGCTGGTGCTCGGCTGCGACATAATGCCGTCCCTTTTAAGCTGGTATCTCTTGAACCTTGAGTTAAGGTTTATAAACGAAACCGCCCTTACCCTTGGCGGCACAGTAAAATTCTAATCCCTTCGCACCCATTCCAAAGTTTACACTTTTAACAATGTCAAAAGTGTAAAGTCTTTTTGCTTGCCATAGGACCTATCTATTATATATAATATTATATTACGATATAAGGAGGAGACGTGGATTTATTAGTAGCTCTCGGAAAGAACCAGATATTTTTGACCGTGCTTATGGCGTGGCTGCTGGCGCAGACCATAAAAGTGATAATCGGAGTAATACGCGAGAAAAGGTTTAACTTTAGATGGTTTGTGGGGACAGGCGGCATGCCAAGTTCTCATGCTGCCACTGTATCTGCCCTTGCCGCATCCGTGGGGTTTACATTCGGTTTTTCATCGCCGTTTTTCGCAATGGCCTTTTTCTTCGCGTTTATAATAATGTTTGACGCCCAGGGCGTACGGAGACAGAGCGGCCAACAGGCAGAGGCCCTAAATAAAATAATAGAGGATATTTACCTGCAGAGAGGCATTAAGCAGGAGAGACTTATGGAACTTTTGGGACACACGCCTGTACAGGTATTTATAGGCGCTGCTATCGGGGTCATTGTAGCTATTATTTCTTATAGATAGGGGGTTAGGGGTGAAGGATAAGTTGGTAGGAGTAGGGATTGTTCTGGCGCTGGTAATGGTTTTGACCTTGTTTACATCCTGCAGCAAAAGCGAGGATAATGGCGGGGCCTCGTCGGATTTCAGGGCTGTAAGGGGCTTGATATCGGACGATAAACTGGACGAGGCAAGAGAAAAGATAGATGAGGCTGCAGTTGAGGATCCTGATTCAGATGCGCCGGGGAAGGCCTATTTTGAACTGGCAGGTGCGTATGAGAAGAAACAGGATACAGTTAAGGCAAGGGATATATACAGGATCATATTGAGAAAGTATCAGAATGTGGACAATATATCCAAGGTGCAGGGAAACCTGAGCAGGCTCAATATAGAAATACTTTTTTCTCCTATTGTTACTGATGAGGACGTGCTTTACGAGGTCGAGCCAGGCGATACGCTTTCCGGGATAGCCAAAAGATTCAAGACAACGGTTGACCTGATAAAGGAGGCAAATTCTCTTGAGAGCGATACGATCCGCGCCAATTCAAGGCTTAAGGTCTCAGCGGAAAAATACAAGATACTCGTGGATAAATCCCAGAATCTCCTGACGCTCCTCTCGGGCGACGATATTTTTAAGGTCTATCGCGTTTCAACAGGCGAGAATAATTCTACCCCCGTAGGGCAGTTCAGGATAATAAACAGGATCAAGGACCCTGTGTGGTATAACCAGGGCGCAATAGTGCCGTCAGAAAGTCCTGATAATATCCTGGGCTCGCGCTGGCTCGGTATCTCTGAACCGGGTTACGGTATCCACGGGACTGTAGAGCCGGAAAGCGTCGGACAGCAGGCAACAAAGGGCTGCGTAAGGATGTTCAACTCCGACGTGGAGGAGCTTTGCAAAATAGTTCCTGTTGGCACTGAGGTTACGATAGCAGATTAAGTCATAAGTCCGAACTTACCCCCCACCGTTTTGTTTCGCTTTTGCATAATGCAAAAGCGAATCAGCGGGGGCTCATTAAATATGGCAGGCAGATTGGATTTTGAAAAACCTATATTGGAATTAGAGATGAAGATCGCCGAGCTCAAGTCTCTTGCCTCCGACGGCAGTATAGACCTTTCGGATGAGATAAAGACGCTGGAGGCAAGACTTGAAAAGGTGCGTAAGGAGGTGTTTGAATCTCTTACGCCGTGGCAGAAGGTGCAGATTGCCAGGCATCCAAAGAGGCCGTACACCATAGACTATGTGCATATGATAATGGTGGATTTTATTGAACTGCACGGAGACAGGATGTTTCAGGATGACAAGGCCATTGTCGGGGGCCTTGCCAAGCTGGACGGAGAAAAGGTCCTTTTAATCGGGCATCAAAAAGGCAGGGACACCAAAGAGAACCTGATGCGGAATTTCGGAAGCGCCCATCCTGAAGGTTACCGCAAGGCAATGCGGCTGATGAAGCTTGCTGAAAAGTTTGATGTGCCGATCATTACCTTTATTGATACGCCTGGCGCATATCCCGGCGTAGGCGCTGAGGAACGGGGCCAGGCAAATTCCATCGCGCATAATTTAATGGAGATGATCGACCTGAAGGTGCCGATTGTCGTGGTTGTCATAGGAGAGGGCGGCTCAGGCGGGGCGCTTGGGATAGGCATAGGCGACAGGGTTTTTGTGATGGAGAATGCCTATTATTCAGTGATATCGCCGGAAGGATGCGCTGCGATTTTGTGGAAGGACAGATTAAAGGCGCCTGAGGCAGCAGAGGTCCTGAAGCTTACTGCAAAGGATTTGTTGGGACTGGGGATCATCGACGGTGAGATCCCGGAGCCGCTGGGCGGCGCGCACCGCGATCCTGAAAAGGCAGCACAGTCAGTAAAAAAATATATAAAAAAGGCATTAAAGGAATTAAAGGCGATCCCCACAGAGAAGTTACTTGAAGAGCGTTACGAAAAATTTAGAAGCATGGGGAGCATGTAGATTTGTCCCTCGTCCGCCTGCGGCGGACTCGGGATTAAATTTTGCTAAACGCAAAATTTAGCCGGAGTGGCGGAACTGGCTGACGCGCACGACTCAAAATCGTGTGAGGTTACCCCTCGTGTGGGTTCGACTCCCACCTCCGGCATCCTCCTCCGCCGCTCCGCGCGGCGGCATGTTCAGGTTAACGGCCGCCCATCCATCCGCGAACGACATACGCCGGCTCTCCTGCCGCGCCGGGCGCGCAGCGACTACTTGGGCGAGACCTTCAGCGCGAAGGCGTGCTCGCACGGCTTTCGCTCGGGCATCTGGACCGTC
>JABMRA010000051.1 GCA_013202925.1 Candidatus Omnitrophota bacterium
AATCCGCCATAGGCGGATTGATACTGAGGCAATGTTAAGAAATGCGAATGAAATGAGTATTTTAGTTGCCGAAGTACCTGTCAAAGGCGGTTTGATCCCGAGCGAGCCTAATAATGCGACGGATAGGAGCATTATAGGCGAGTCGAGGGACCTCTTGGAGAGAGACCTCTTTAAAGAAAGGAATGCAAAGATCCTTCAGCGCCTATCCGCCTAAGGCGGACTTAACGGCGCTTCAGGATCATATTTGCTTCGCAAATATGAAGAACATTGCTGCTATAATTTTGGCTGCAGGTGAGGGTACGAGGATGAAGTCCTCGATACCAAAGGTGCTTCACCCTATTTGCGGCAAGCCAATGATACAGTACCCGATAGATACTATAAATTCGATTGGCATAAAGAAGATCATTATGGTCGTAGGCCATAAGGCGGATATGATAAAAGAAAGGCTGGAGGGGGTCAGGTTTGTCAAACAGGAAAGGCTTCTCGGGACCGCGGACGCGGTATTGAAGACAAAGAATATACTTTTGAAGGACAAGAATATAGATTCTGTCCTGATATCTTACGGAGACGTGCCCCTTTTAACGCCCGAGACCATGAAGAACATCATACAGCGCCACGCGTCTACAAGGTCAGCTTGTACGCTCCTGACATCGCGCCTGAAAAATCCTACCGGATACGGCAGGATAGTGCGTTCTTCTAACGACAGGATCACAAAGATAATCGAAGAGCAGGAGGCCTCGATATATGAGAAGGTCATGGAGGAGATCAATGTAGGCGTGTATTGTTTTAACAAGATCGATCTCTTTGGGGCCCTGGGCAAGATAAGGCCCAACAATAGAAAAAAAGAATATTACCTGACTGACACGATAGAGGTCCTGGCAAAGGCCAACCTGCCAATAGATTCTGTATCTACGGATGTGCCGGAGGAATTTCTCGGGGTCAACACGCGCAACGAGCTGCTCCAGGCAGAACAGGTCGTAAGGCGCAGGGTCCTGGACAGCATTATGCAGAAGGGCGTGACAGTCATTGACCCGGCCAATACATACGTAGAGGAAGGCGTTACAATAGACAAAGACACGGTAATATATCCCTATACTTTTATCGAGAATGGTGTTAATATAGGTTCGGGTTGCAGCCTGGGCCCGTTTGCAAGGCTGCGCAAGGGCACGATAGTCGGTGATGATGTCTCGATCGGAAACTTTGTTGAGATAGTACGCTCGCGCATCGGGAAACACGCAAAGATCAGGCATAAGTGCTATATAGGAGATACAATAATAGGTAAGCGGGTCAATATCGGGGCCGGCACTATAGTCGCAAATTACGACGGAAAACGTAAAAATAAAACAGTCATAGAAGACGACGCGTTTATAGGGACAGGCACTATTTTAATAGCGCCTGTTAAGATAGGCGCGGGCGCAACAACAGGCGCAGGCAGTGTCGTTACAAAGGGTCACAATGTCCCTGCCGGCAGGACCGTTGTGGGCGTGCCTGCAAAAATCCTTAAAAGGACTAAACGAGCGAGGTAAATATGAACAATACCGCTGCTATTTTTACAGGCAATTCCAATCCGCTTCTGGCAAACGAGATCGTCAAGTGTCTGAAGATGCCTCTGGGCAAGGCCGTTGTGAAGACCTTTAGCGAGGGCGAGATAAGCGCAAAGATAAACGAGAACGTCAGGGGCAAGGATGTGTTTATAGTGCAGCCCACCTCGCCCCCACCGAACAAAAACCTGATGGAGCTTTTGATTTTAATAGACGCGCTTAAAAGGGCCTCTGCAAAGAGGATCACGGCAGTCATGCCTTATTTTGGATATGCGCGCCAGGACCGCAAGGACCAGCCGCGCGTCCCGATAACAGCCAAGCTCGTTGCGAACCTGGTGACCGTTGCCGGCGCAGACAGGGTATTGACAGTGGACCTTCACGCAGGCCAGATACAGGGATTTTTTGATATCCCCCTGGACCACCTTTTTGCAGTCACCACGTTTGTAAATCATTTTAACAAACTGAAGCTCAAGAATCTCGTGCTCGTCTCCCCTGATGTCGGAGGCATAAAGATGGCAAGGGCTTATGCAAAGAGACTGAATTCGCCCCTGGCTATAGTCGATAAGAGAAGGGTCTCAGCAGAAGATATAGAGATCATGAATATACTTGGAGAGGAAGAGATAAAAGGCCGCAATGCAATAATAATAGATGACCTTGTGGCAACAGCCGGCTCTCTCGTAGAGGCAGCCAATGCCTTAAAAAAGGCCGGGGCCAAAGATATATATGCGGCAATCACGCACGCAGTATTATCAGGCCCTGCGATAAAACGTATAGATGGTTCGGTTATAAAGACGATCTTTGTGACAGATAGTATTCCTTTAAATGGGAAGAAGCACAAAAAGATAAAGGTGTTATCTATCGCGCCTCTTTTGGCAGAAGCGATAAAGAGGATCCACAACGAAGAATCAGTAAGCTGCTTATTTGATTAGAAAGGGAGTGGGAAACAATGGATTTAGTAGATCTACACGCGGGTTTAAGGGAAGGAAAAGGAAAGGAACTTAATAAAAAACTCCGGGAAGAAGGCCTGGTGCCCAGTGTTGTCTATAAAAAAGGCGAGGACACAGTGAGCCTGAAGATAGACAAGAAGGATCTTTTTAAGGCCCTCCATACAGATGCAGGGGAGAATGTCATAATAAAGCTTCATATAGGCGGCGTCAAGAAGAGAAAAGAGCGTACCGTGATTGTAAAAGAGGTGCAGCGCGATCCGGTCAAGGATCGCCTGCTGCACGTGGATTTTCAGGAGATCTCTTTGACCGAGACGCTCAAGGTAAAGGTCCCGATAACAGGAAAGGGCGAGGCCATCGGCGTAAAACAGGAAGAAGGGGTGTTACAGCAGGTATTGTGGGAGGTAGAGGTGGAGTGCCTGCCTACCAATATCCCCGAGAAGATCGAGATCGACATCTCCAATCTGAAAATAGGAGAGGCGATACATATCAAGGCCATCCCTGCGCCAGAGGGCGTTAAGATCTTAGACGATCCCGAGGGCGTTGTCTTTAGCGTTGAGCATCAGAAGAAGGTGGAAGATGTTATTGCCGCGCCTGCAGAAGGAGAGATACAGGAGCCAGAGGTAATAAAAGAGAAGAAGCCGGAAGAGGCCCCTGCTGAAGAAGGCGAGAAACCCAGGGAAGCAAAGAAAGAAGAGCCCAAAAAAGAGGGAAAATAAGTTTAAGGACTAGCCAATAAACGCTGCATAGGAAGCATGAAACTAATAGTGGGTCTGGGAAATCCCGGCAGACAATACAACCTCACGCGTCACAACGCGGGTTTTATGGTTATAGAGAAACTGGCAAGGCTTGGCAATATCAGGCTTAAGTCAAACCGCCGCTTCAAGGCGCTTACAGGAGAAGGACTGATAGGAGAAGAGAGTTGTTGCGTTGCCATGCCGCAGACGTTCATGAATCTTTCAGGCCATTCTGTGCGTTCTATTGTAAACTGGCTCAAGATAGACTTGAGCGATGTATTGTTGATAGTAGACGACATAGCATTGCCCTTTGGCACTATAAGGGTAAGGCCAAAGGGCTCTGACGCAGGCCACAAAGGCGTAAGAAGCGCAATAGATTGCCTGGGGACAAACGAATTTCCCAGGATGAGGATAGGCATCATGGGCCGCAAGGCAATAAGGGATTGCTCCAGGTATGTCCTGGGTAGATTCACAAAGGCCGAACAAAAGGCCCTGCCAGGTATTTTAGACAGGATTTCTGAGGCCTGCGAATGCTGGATCACGGAAGGCGTTACAGCAGCCATGAACAGATATAATTAGTAGAAAGGGGTTGCAGGATGGAGCATTACGAAGGCATATTTGTGTTTAAGCCAGACCTTGCCAAGGACAGGATTGACAAGGTATTGGGCCAGATCAAGGAGACCATTGAGAAAAACAAGGGCTCTCAGGACGAGGTAAAGGAGTGGGGCAAACAAAGGATGGCCTACCCTGTGAAAAAAAATAAGGAAGGGATTTATTATCTTATAAATTTTCACATAGATCCTGATGCTGTAGCAAAGATCAGAAAGACATTCGGTCTCAACGAGTCGATATTGAGGGTGTTGATAACGAGGGCGTGAACGATCCGGCCTAAGGGAGGATTAGATGGCCAATTTAAACAAGGTATTTCTTATGGGGAATCTTACAAGGGATCCTGAGCTGAGGTATGTGCCAAGCGGCGCACCTGTCGCCACATTTGGCCTGGCAGTAAACAGGAGGTATGTTACGCAGCAGGGCGAAAAAAAGGATGAGGTCTGTTTTGTCCGCGTGGTGGTCTTTGGGAAACAGGCAGAGAGCTGCAGCCAGCATCTCAGTAAGGGCCGCCTTGTCTTTGTAGAAGGCAGGCTCCAGTACCGTTCATGGGAGCAGGAGGGGCAGAAGAGAACCTCGTTAGATGTTGTTGCAGACAGGGTGCAGTTTTTAGGCGCGCCAAAGCCGAGCGGTGGCGTAGAGGCCCATTCCGAGGCGCCCAAGGAAGAGCTGGTAAAAGGCGCCAACGAAACAGATTTGAAATCAGACGAGGATTCGCCGTTTTAAGTGAGGACGTGACTTATTGTATGGAAATTTAATACACAGATGACCACAGATTAAAAGATACAAGATGATCACAGATGCTTATATCTGCGATCATCTGTAAAGCACGAATTGTACACGAAATCTGTGATTATCT
>JABMRA010000052.1 GCA_013202925.1 Candidatus Omnitrophota bacterium
CCAAAAAGATCCCATTAACAGGTGACCAGGCAGTTGCGTATGCAATGAAACAGATAGAGCCTGATGTAGTAGCTGCGTATCCCATCACTCCGCAGACAGCGATAGTGATGAGTTTTGCGAATTATGTCGCGAATGGCCAGGTCCAGACAGAGGTAATACATGTTGAGTCCGAGCATAGCGCAATGAGCGCGTGCGTAGGCGCAGTAGCTGCGGGCGCGCGCACAATGACCGCGACCTCTGCGAACGGCCTCGCGCTTATGTGGGAGATTGTTTATATTGCCGCCTCAATGCGCCTACCTATAGTAATGCCTGTTGTAAACCGCGCGCTTTCAGGCCCGATAAATATTCACTGCGACCACTCTGACACAATGGGCTGCCGCGATTCAGGCTGGATACAGATCTATTGTGAAAACGCGCAAGAGGTATATGAGAATACAATACTCGCGGTAAGGATCGCAGAGCACAAGAAAATCCTTCTTCCTGTAATGGTATGTCAGGACGGTTTTATCACGAGCCACGGCGTAGAAGGCGTGGATGTCCTCGACGAACAAAAGGTAAAGACATTTATCGGCGAATATAAAATAGACCACTCTCTACTGGACATCGACAATCCTGTTACTTACGGCCCGCTTGACCTGCAGGACTACTATTTTGAACACAAGCGCCAGCAGACTGAGGCAATGAAGGCTGCCTTGACAGCGATCCCTGAAGTATTAAAGGAGTTTGAAAAGACATTTGGCACGAAATACGATTTTATTGAGACATATAGATTAGATGATGCTGAGATAGCGATAGTCGCTCTTTCCTCCACAGCAGGTACGGTGAAGTTTGTAGTGGACGAGTTGCGCGCAAAGGGTATAAAGGCAGGACTTTTAAGGCCAAGGATATTCAGGCCGTTTCCAAAAGAAAAGATCGCTGCCGCATTAAAGGATGTAAAGGCAGTGGCTGTCCTTGACAGGAGCGAATCCTTTTCAGCAGAAGGCGGGCCGCTCTACACAGACATTAAGGCAGGGCTTTATGATTCAGGTATAAAACCGCTGGTTACAAATTACATATACGGGCTTGGAGGAAGGGATATTTTTCCAGCCGACATAAATAAAGTCTATTCAGACTTACAGGATGCAGCAAAGGCGGGCAAGGTCAAGATGCCCCTAAACTATTTGGGCTCGAGGGAATAATGGCCGACATAAAAGAACTCGCAAAACAACCAGAACGCTTATCAGGCGGGCACCGGCTCTGCGCAGGATGCGGAGCGTCTATCGTAGTGCGCCAGGTCTTGATGGGCACTAAGGACCCTGTAGTAGTAGGCGCGGCTACAGGATGCCTGGAAGTAGCGACGACTATTTATCCATATACTGCATGGAAGATGCCTTTTATCCATAACGCGTTTGAAAACGTGGCTGCTACCATTAGCGGAGTAGAGACAGCTTACAGGGCATTAAAGAAAAAGGGAAAGATCAAAAAAGATATAAAATTTGTTGCCTTTGGCGGCGATGGGGGCACATATGATATCGGGCTCCAGTCACTCTCAGGCGCATTAGAGAGAGGACATAATTTCGTATATGTATGTTATACGAACGAAGCCTATATGAACACCGGCGTTCAGCGTTCCGGAGCAACTCCTAAAGGAGCTTCTACCACAACAGCGCCTTCGGGAAAGGTGAGTTACGGAAAACCTCAATTAAGAAAAGACCTTACTTCAATAATAGCTGCGCATAAGATTCCTTACGTGGCGCAGGCTTCAGCTTCAAACTGGAATGACCTGGTGACAAAATCAGAAAAGGCATTTAAGGTAGATGGCCCGGCATTTTTAAACGTGATTTCCATGTGTCATAGAGGATGGCGGTTTCCTCAGCAGGACACCATAAAGATAAACAAACTTGCCGTAGAAACAGGATATTGGCCTCTCATAGAAGTTGAAAACGGTGTTTGGAAGTTTACATATAAACCAAAAGAGCGTAAGCCAGTCATAGAATTCCTAAAGCTCCAGGGCCGTTTCAAGCACCTATTTAAAGAAGAAAATAAAAACATCCTTGAAGAAATCCAAAAAGACGTGGACGAAAACTGGGCTCGCTTAGAGCGTATGTGCGAAGCGAGCTGCAAAGTAGCTTAAATATTTATCGAATAAGCCCTGAGCTTGTCGAAGGGTAAAGTTGCATAAGTCATTGCGATCCGCCTTAGGCGGAGAAGCAATCTCAAAATATAGCTCTTTAAAAAAATGGCGTTCCCCTGTAGCTCAGCTGGCCTCCGGCCCTACGGGCCGTAGGCCCGGAGGGTAGAGCGGATAACTAAAATGTATTACGTCTATGTATTAAAAAGTAAAAAAGATAATAATTTATATACTGGACATACAGAGAACATCGAAAAAAGAATAAAAGAGCATAATAGCGGAAAAGTAAGATCTACCTCAAAGAGGAGACCATTTGTTCTTGTATATAAAGAAAGTTTTAATACACGTTCCCAGGCTCGATGGCATGAACGAAATTTCAAGACGGCCTGGGGTAAAAAACAACTTAAAAGTTTTTTGAATGCATAAGATTATTCCCCGGTAGCTCAGTTGGTAGAGCGACTGGCTGTGCGAGACGCCCCAAAGGGGCGTCGAGCAATGGAGCGAACGAAAAGGAGGCATGCAGGCAATTGCCATCGCGAACTCCATGCTTTAAGCGCAGCTTCCACGGGTAACCGTGGTCGAAAATTGGGTGAATTCAGGGAAGCCTAAAGCGAAAGCCAAGGTAATCCTGAGCGAAGCTCGCTGAACGATATTTAAGTAGGCGGGAACGTGCAGAGACTAAGGGATGAGGATATCGACCAATAAGCCCTAATAGCGCCCGACATCCTGGAAACAGGATGATAAGATAGTCCAGACCTGGTAGAAATATCAGGGTCAACTGTAACCAGTAAGTCGCAGGTTCGAGTCCTGCCCGGGGAGCCATATCTGTTACATTACCCATACACCTAGGTGTATGGGTAATTTTTTTACCCTGTGGCGCTCCTGCATTTTCGGCAGCGGTCGCCCCCACCCGACCGCTGCCGAAAATGGCTCTTTC
>JABMRA010000053.1 GCA_013202925.1 Candidatus Omnitrophota bacterium
TCATAAAAGCACCAAGGCTTTATCCCTCAGCTAAAACCTGCTCTATATGTGGGGCAATAAGAGTAGAGAGGGAGCTTTCAGAGCGGCAATTTATATGTGGGATATGCGGCAATACCATTGACAGAGACGTAAATTCTGCCAGAAACCTCGCATATCTATCCCCCTACCGAAAAGTCTGGAGCAAGGATTCATTCCGTATCAACAGATTGATACAGGAACAATCTACCGGAAGTTCTCCGGGAAGTTACGCCTGTGGAGATACCTCTGGCGGCGGAACATCCGCCTCAGGCGGACGGTCTACGAGTCATGTGTCGTTGAAACAGGAAGCAGATACTAAATATTCCAATGGGATATTTGGGTAAATTCTGTGGAACGGTGACCAAGGAGAAACTACTTGTCACGCTAAGGTATCACCCCCTTGCTTGTGCGTTGTGAATAAAAAGTCTATCTCAAAAGAGTGCTTGAACGCTACCGAATAGAGCTCGTCTTTAACGACTGCGTAAAACTTTCCGACCACATCGCAGACAAAGCTGTCCTTTTTCTGCTTGGTGTCGCGTTTCTTAAAGATAAATACGTGGCGCTTAGCGTCATTACCCGGGATCGCCTTTTTGTGCTGGACTGCCCCATTCGCGCCTTTTACCTTAGAATGGCCGCCGACTATGTATATAGAATGCCTGCGCGTAACAGTCTTCACGCCATTTCTATCGATTGTTTCAGTGATATAAAGGTCTTTTCTCTTCTTGTTTTCAGAGGTTAGGTTTTTGAAAACCAGCTCTCTCATGGCAACCCCTTTTGATAAATACTTTTTAAATCTTCTTACTTAAGGAGATTAAAAAAAGGCCTCCTTCTATTCAAAATAAAGTATACCACACGTCTTGGCGTTTGTCAAAAATTCTTGACACTTTAGTCCTGGACTAAAGTGTCAAGAATCGGGAGGGGCGGGTGAGGGATAAAAGCAGGAGCAGGGTGCCGATGGTTATGGCGCTGTCGGCAATGTTGAAGACCGGCCATATCCTAACATCAATGAAATCAATGACATAGGAAAAGCGCAGGCGGTCGATGAGGTTCCCTATTGCACCAGAGAGTATCAGGATCAGGCCGTAATTAAGCCATGGCCTGGATAAAAGATCGCCTTTTTTTATTGACCTCAGGATAAGGATGGCTATAACGGCAATGGCTAGGATTGAAATTACAACAAAGGCCAGGGTGCTATCTTTGAAGAGGCCGAACGCAGCGCCGGTGTTAGTTACAAATGTGATATGCAGGATGTCTTTTATTAAAGGTATGGACTCGCCGACATCGAGCCTATGAAAAACCAGGGTCTTGGAGTATTGGTCAATGGCCAGGAGCGCGAGGATGGAGATAAGCGTGATTAGTGCTTGTCTTTTTCTTCTTTTGACTGGCATTGTATGCAATGCTTTGCGTATGGTACTGCCTTTAGCCGCTTGGCAGGGATCTTCTTGTTGCAGGTGAGACACTTGCCGTATTTACCCTCGTCTATGGACTTTAATGCTTCGTCGATTTCGTAAATAACCTGCTGCTCTTCGCTGGCTATGTTCAAACTGAGCTCTCTGTCATAGCTGTCACTGGCCATGTCTGCCATGTGATGGCTATAGCCGGAGAGATCGCCTGATGCCTCTTTCTGGGATTTAAGATTTTCTCTGGCTATGCGTTTGATCTCGCTTACCATGTCTTCCCTTTTTTCCAGGAGAATCTTTTTATATTTTGCTGTCTGCCTTTTCAACATAGATCTTCAACTCCCTTCCACCACCACGTCAACACATCTCTTGCAAAGCGCCGGATGAGCGCTGTCCTGGCCTACAAAACTGCTCCAGTTCCAGCAACGACTGCATTTTTTGCCGTCGGCCTTCTGGACTTCTATCCTGCGCTCTTCGGCCTTTTCCAACTCTACCTGCGAGACGATGAAAATCGCAGCGAGGTCCTTTAAATATTGAGTCAAAGAATTATACTCTAAATCATCTTTTATGTAAAGAGATATTTTTGCCTCCAGCGGACTGCCTATGACCCTGGCGATACGCTTCTCTTCCAAGGCCTTTAAGACATCATCCCTCAGCGCCCTCAGTCGCGCCCAGCGGGCTTCCAGCTCCTGGTCAATGAGTTTCTCGTCGGGACAGGGCCAGTCAGCCAGATGCACTGAGCCGGCGTCCTCGCCCTTGAAATGCCGCCAGATCTCTTCGGCGGTAAACGGGATGAGCGGCGCGAGTTCCCTCACGAGCATATCCAGGATCCTGTAAAGGGCTGTCTGGGCTGAACGACGCTCCCTTGAGCGCTGGCCAAAGGTGTACAGCCTGTCCTTTAGGATGTCCAGGTAAAAGCTCGAGATGTCTATGATGCAAAATTTATACAGAGAGCTTGTGGCCTCGTGGTACATGAATCGCTCAAAGCTGTCTGTGACATCCTTTAGCACGGAATTTGCGCGCGAGAGCGCCCAGCGGTCTATCTCGAGCATGTCTTTCGGGCTGACTGCGTCTTTTTCGGGATCAAAATCATGGATGTTGCCGAGCAGGAATTTTGCCGTGTTCCTGAATTTGCGGTAGGCCTCGACCGTGCGCTGCAGGATCTCCTCTGATATCTTTATGTCGTCAAAATAATAGCTGGAGCTTGCCCAGAGCCGCAGGCAATCCGCGCCTTTTTTTGAAATAACCTCCTGGGGCGCGATCACGTTGCCGGCGGATTTGGACATCTTTTTGCCAAGTCCGTCGACGACAAAACCATGCGTCAGGACGCTTCTGAAAGGCGTCCTGCCTGCCACGCCCATGCCGATCAAAAGAGACGTCTGGAACCAGCCGCGGTGCTGGTCACTTCCTTCCAGATACAGGTCTGCCGGAAAACCCAGGTCCTTCTGGATCTTCAGGACGCCCTGGTGGCTTGCGCCTGATTCAAACCA
>JABMRA010000054.1 GCA_013202925.1 Candidatus Omnitrophota bacterium
GGATGCATTATCATTATCTTCCACTCCTCAGTGTTTAGTTTTGACGGCTTGCGGAGTATGCCGACATCTATGCCTATCTTGCCTATGTCATGCAGGAGACTGGAGTATTTCAATATCTCTTTATCGCGATTCGGGAGATGGAGCTCTTCCGCCACGCTGATGCAATGCTCCATCACCCGTTCTGAATGGCCGTAGGTATGGCTGTCCTTTGCGTCTATGATATTGGAAAGCGTGCGGATGGTGTTTATGTAACTCTTATCGGCCTGCTCGTACAGCCTGGCATTTTCAATGGCGATTGCTGCCTGGCCTGCAAGCATCGACAGGAGCCTCACATCATCATTGGTATATTCGCATGGCTTCTTATTATAAATACTGAGGACGCCTATTGTCCTGTTTTTCTGTATAAGCGGTACTGTAAGCAGGGACCTCAGGCCTTTTTGTTTTGCAAGGTGAGGATATTTGTAATGCCTATCCTTTTGCAGGTCGTTGATAGCGTAAGGTTTGCCTTCCTTGACAACGCGGCCTGCGATACTCTCGCCCACCTTCAGGCTCTTTTTTACCTTAAAGAAACTATTGTTAAGGCCATACGCGCACCTCAGCGTCAACTCGCCTCCCGAATCATCAAGGAGCCTCAACGAGCAGGACGAGGCGTTCATTATCTTTACTGCCTTTCGCGTAATGAGCTTCAGGACTTCGTCTAGATGGAGGGAAGAGGTTACGGATTTTCCAACCTCATAGAGTGCGGATAATTCCTTTATTTTCTTTTTGAGCTTTTCTTCGAGCGCGTTTTTCTCTTTTTTTGGCATAACCTGACTTTTGGTGCGTCGCCCCACAGACCTTCCAGATTATAAAATCTTCTCAGATCGCCGGTAAATACATGCGTCACAACATCATAGGCATCGACAAGTATCCATCTCGCCTCCTGATACCCCTCGATGTTGGAAAGAGACTCGTCCGCTTTCCTGAGTCCGTTTTCTATATTATCAGTGATTGTTTGTGCGCGTTTGGTAGATCCGGCAGTGAGTATGATAAAAAAATCAGTGATGTTGGATATCTTTCGCATATCCAACACCACTATGTCTTCTGCCTTTTTCGATCTTGCAAGATCTGCTACAAGCAGTGCCTTTTGTCTTGATCTCACGTATTATTCCGTGTAATGATTCTTATTTGTTACCTAAGATGCAAAACATGTTTGTGCCGCACGAAACACAAACGCCCTTCATCGCCCTTCTCTTGTTCTTCATCGTTACTTCTTTTGCATCCTTCATCTCTCTCTTTGACTTACATTTAACGCAATAACCTTTTCCCATCATGCACCTCCTTTTTAGTCGTGATAACTTTAACACACTATTTCAAAATTGTCAAATATTTTTCGCAGTTTAATGCACGTATAACGCGTGCCGCTTTATATGGCTTCTGACTTTTCCGGGTAAAAGTCTACTTACGCTGCTGCCTTTTTTTAACCTGTCCCGTATGTCAGTGGCGGAAATGTCTTTGGCGGCTATGTCCAGCACAATAAAATTACGGGGGATCTTTTTTATCAGATGGCGCGGCCTTTTTACTACGACAAACCTGCAGAGCCCCAGTATCTCTTCCAGGTCCTTCCACTTCCCAAGGTCCTTTAAAGAGTCCGAGCCTGTTATGAAAAATATCTGTGTCGACGGGCCGTACCTTTTTCTGAGCCGCCTCAGGGTCTCAACCGAATACGAACGTCCCTTTCTTTTTATCTCAATATTCGACACTGCAAATCTTTTTTCATTTGCAATGGCGAGCTTGACCATGCGGTACCTGTGCTTATCTGAGGAGATCCTGACATTTTTCTTGTGAGGGGGCAGGTAAGTGGGGATAAAAATTACTTTATCTAATGAAAGCCCCTGTAAAACCTTTTTTGCAAGATACAGATGACCCAGATGTATCGGATCAAACGTACCACCCAGTATACCCAATCTCATATTAGTTCCCAAGGGTGCTACAGCGAATGGATTGCCTTGTCGTGTACTGCCTCGGCTGCCTCTTGGATCGCCTCTGACAATGTGGGGTGGGCATGTATTACACTGGCCAGATTTTCAGACGTTATGCCAAACTGGACACACGGCGAAAACTCGCCTATCAATTCTGTCGCGCAAGGCCCGATTATCTGCGCGCCCAGGATCTTATCGGTTTTATTGTCCACGACCAGCTTTATGAAACCGTCTGTCTCGCCTAAGACATGCGCCTTTCCGATCGCAGAAAATAAAAATTTTCTGGAACGCGCATCAAGCCCCTGGGCCTTTGCCTTTTTTTCGGTCAATCCCACGCTGGCTATCTCAGGATGCGTAAAGATGCAGTTCGGCACGACGTTGTAATCCAGGCCGGCCTTTTTCCCGCACATGCCCTCAACAGCAGCGATCCCCTCTTGCGAAGCCACGTGCGCGAGCAAGATCCCGCCTCTTACATCGCCCGCTGCATAGATATTTTCAATATTTGTTCTAAAGGTCTCGTCCGTCTTTATCCAGCCCTTATCGCACTCCATACCTATGCCTTCGATGCCCAGGCCTTTTGAATTAGGCGAACGGCCCACGCATATAAGCACCTTTTCTCCGGATATGCTTTTACCGTCGGAGAGGACCGCGTTTACGCTGTCCCCTTTCTTCTCTAAGGTCTCCACCCGCTTCCGCGTAAATATATTTATGCCCTTCTTTTTAAAGACCTGCTCTATCTTTCTGGCCACCTCTTCGTCTTCTGCCGGCAACAATTGCTCCATCATCTCCACTATGGTTATCTCTGATCCGAAGGTCCTGAAGATCGAGGCAAACTCACAGCCTATAACGCCGCCGCCTACGATAATGATGCTCTTGGGTATTTTCTGTAACTTCAGGATATCAGTGCTCGACAGGATCTGCTGGCCGTCGAATGGCATGCCTGGCAGTTCGAACGGGATAGAGCCGCTGGCAATGAGTATATCTTTTGCCTCGAACTCTCTGCTGCCCGCAACAATGCGGCCATTCCCCTTTATCTGCGCATTCGCCCTGACGAGAGATATCTTTCTGGCCTTCATCAGCATCTCTATACCAGAAATGAGTTTCTTTACAATATTATTTTTTCTCTCGCAGACCTTTTGAAAATCTACATTGTAATCTTTTACGTCAATGCCAAACTCGGCTGCGCGCTCTATATTGTACAGCGCCTCGCTGGAAGCAGAAAGCGCCTTTGTGGGTATGCATCCCCAGTTCAGGCACACGCCTCCCACCCTGTCTTTTTCAAATACGCAGACCTTCAGGCCCAGCTGCGCAGCCCTTATAGCAGCCACATAACCGCACGGCCCGGAGCCGATTATCGCAAGGTCAAATTTATTCATGCGCCCTTCACATTCCTAAAGTTTACATCCGCCGAGGCGGATGTAAACCTACAGTTTTTTAATGGATTCTCGGATCGTCTTGACAGAATTCTTAAAGGCATTGTTTTCGTCGTCGGTAAGCTTTATCTCTATGACTTCCTTTATGCCTGAAGAGTCCAGGACTACAGGGACGCCTATATAGATATCCTTTTCTCCATACTGTCCCTGGAGATAGGCACTGGCACAGATCGTCTTTTTCTCATCTTTCAGAATGGCCTTGAGCATGTAAAACACTGCTGCGGACGGCGCAAAGTATGCGCTGCCTGTCTTTAGATACGAGACGATCTCTGCCCCGCGGTTTCTGGCGCGCCCTGAGGCCTCCTTAAAAACACTGCTGGATAACTTCTTTGATCTATTAATGGCCACCATGCTATCGCCGTGGCTGCCCATCATGAAGACCTCATCCCCATCGACGCTGTCGGTCCCTGCAGAGGCCGCGTTTATAAACCTGGCTGAGTCCAGCACGCCTGCCATGCCCATGACCCTGCAAGGCTCAAACCCAGTCGTCTTCATCACGAGGTATGTCATGGCGTCGAGCGGATTAGTGACAACGATTACCATTGAAGAAACGCAATATCTTTTTACGTTGACCGCCACTTCCCTGAGGATCGCGGCGTTCTTTTTGAGCAGGTCGTCGCGGGACATGCCTGGCTTCCTGGCAAGCCCTGCGGTAATGACTACGATATCAGCGTCATGGATGTCCTTAAAATCCTCGGTGCCTTTTATGTCTGCACCGGAACCAGAGACAGGCCTTGCGTCAGATATATCCAGGGCCTTTCCCTTTGCCAGGCCAGGCACGATATCCATCAAGACAACATCAGCAAGGCCGGCATCAATGACCCTCGACGCCACCATTGCCCCGACATTTCCTGCACCTATTATTGCGACTTTCATAACTACCCTCTTGTGTAATCGTTCAGAAGCCAGATGACAGAATACAGATAAAAAAATCTGACTTCTGTCCTCTGTCTTCTGTAACATTTATTTCTTTAGTTTTGCTATTATTGCGTCTGCCATTTGGCTTGTTCCGACAGCAGTAGGATCGTTGCGATCCGGCTTTAGATCGTAGGTAACATCTTTCCCTTCTGCCACCACGGCACTGACTGCCTTCTCAAGTCTGTCAGCGGCATCCGTCTCGCCCATGTGCCTCAGCATCAACACGCCTGAAAGTATCATTGCCATGGGATTGACCTTGTTTAGGCCCGCATATTTTGGGGCGCTGCCGTGGACCGCCTCAAATAGCGCGGCGCTATCGCCTATGTTCGCGCCTGGCGCCACGCCAAGCCCGCCTACAAGGCCCGCGCATAGATCAGACAGGATATCGCCGTATAGATTCGGGAGCACCAGGACATCGTATAGCTCCGGCTTCTGCACCAGCTGCATGCACATGTTGTCAACTATCCTGTCTTCGAACTCGACCTGGCACCTGTAGCCCTCAGCCACCTCGCGCGCGACCTTTAAAAACAGGCCGTCGGTCTCCTTCATGATGTTGGCCTTGTGCACTGCTGTCACCTTTTTTCTTTTATTTTTCACCGCGTAATCAAACGCGAATTTCACGATCCTCTTTGAGGCCGTGATAGATATCGGCTTTATGCCTATTGCGGAATCCTGCCTTACTGAAGCGCCGCTCAATTTTTCAATGCACTTGATTGTCTCCTTTGTCTTGTCGCGGCCTTCTGAAAACTCTATCCCGGCGTACAGGTCCTCTGTATTCTCCCTCACCACAACCAGATCCACCTGGGAATATTTTGTCTTTACGCCCTTGTATAATTTGCACGGCCTGAGGCACGCGTACAAGTCCATGGCCATCCTCATCTGCACATTGACCGATCGAAACCCTTTTCCAACAGGCGTAATAATAGGTCCTTTTATGGCGATCTTATTTTTTCTTATTGAATCCAGGACCTGCTCGGGCAAGGGTGTTCCAAATTTTGCCAGTGCCTCTTCTCCGGCGATCTGCTCCTCCCACTCGATCTTCACGCCAGTGGCGTCAACGCACCTCTTCGCGGCAAGACTGACTTCCCTTCCTATGCCGTCGCCCGGTATCAACGTAACCTTATATGACAATGTTTAATCCTCCGTATTTTTTGTAAAGATTTACTATTCCGCCTTCTTCTATCAATGCCGCCTGGAACTTATTAAACGGCTTTATGTTCAATGAGCGCCCTTTTGCCACATTGACCAGACCCTTTTTCAGGTCCACCTCTATCTCGTCCCCGCTTTTTATCTTGCTGGTGTCGCACTCTATAAGCGGCAGCCCCAGGTTAAACGCATTTCTATAGAATATCCTTGCAAAACTCTTTGCCAGCACTGCCTGGCCGCCGGCGTATTTAATCACAAGAGGCGCCTGTTCGCGGGACGAGCCGCAGCCAAAATTCTTCCCAGCCACTACAAAAAACTGCCGGCCGCGCAAGCCCTTGTAAAAACCAGGGTCAGCGTCTTCGAATACATGCTTCGCAAGCTCGTTCGGATCTGTGATAGAAAATTTATACCTTCCGGAAATAATAAGGTCTGTGTTTACGTCATCTCCGAATTTATATACAATGCCTTTCATGGGGGATTAGAGGTTGCGGACCTCATCCGGATTCTTGATATGCGTCTTAAAAACGTCCTTGCTGATGATGCCTTTTTGATAAAGCGTCTTAAGGGACTTGTCCATTGTGTGCATGCCGTATTGAAGCCCTGTCTGTATATGCGTCAGGATCTGCTCTGTCCCCTGTTCGCGTATAAGATTTCTTATTGCTGATGTCGCGGTCATCACCTCTGTGGCCAGGATCCTGCCAGGCCTGTCTTTTCTGGGCAAGAGCTGCTGCGAAATAACGCCCTGAAGCGTGCCTGCCAGCTGGATCTTGATCTGCTCCTGCTGATACGGAGGGAACACGTCTATGATCCTGTCCACTGTCTGCGAGGCGTCAGGCGTGTGAAGCGTTGCCATGACCAGATGACCTGTCTCTGCCGCGGTCAAGACAGTAGAAATCGTCTCCAGGTCCCTCATCTCGCCGACCACTATTACGTTGGGGTCCTGCCTCAGCGCATGCCTCAATGCATTGGCAAACGACCTTGTATCTGAATGCACCTCGCGCTGCTTTATGATGCTGCGTTTATTCATATGCACGTATTCGATCGGATCCTCTACCGCAATGACTATTGCCTGGCGCTCGTTATTTATAAGATCCACCATTGCCGCGAGCGTCGTGGTCTTTCCAACGCCCGTAGGGCCTGTGATAAGCACCAGCCCCTGGTTTTTTCGCGCAAGGTCGATGCATACCGGGGGCAACCCCAGCTCCTCTATGGTTTTTATGCGCAGTGAGACCATGCGGAACGCTGCCTCAACGCTCCCCTTCTGCATGTGTACGTTTACCCTGAACCTGTTCAATCCCGGTATCTCTAGCGAAAAATCCAGTTCCAGGTCGCGCTCGAACACGGCCTTCTGCTTATCGTTCAATATGCCGTAGATCAGGCGCTTGCAGTCCTCTTTGCTTAATTTTGGAAAATCCGATAATGGTATGAGACGGCCGTCTATCCTGATGATCGGCACCGACCCTTCAGTAATATGGAGATCTGAAGACTTTTTTTCGCTGGCAGCCTTTAGGATACCCTTGAGATCCATTGTGTTCTCCTTTAATGAGTACTTAAGTTACGAAAATTTTCAATTTTCGTAACTTAATCTTCTCTTTGTTTCTGCTTCTATGAAGGTGCGAATTTATCCGCCCTTCTTGCATTCTGCAAGAATGCAGGGGGGATAAGTTCGTCCGCCCAAGGCGGACTCACTTGAAATA
>JABMRA010000055.1 GCA_013202925.1 Candidatus Omnitrophota bacterium
CGTCCGTGGACTCTGGCGAAATAATGATGGAAGCATTTAGTAAGGCAAATAAGGAAAGGCTTATTATGATCTGCCACTCTGAAGATAAGGCTCTTTCAGGAAAAGGCCTGGTGAATCTCGGTTTTACTTCTACGCGGCTTGGCCTGAGAGGGATTTCGAATGAATCGGAATACAGGCGGGTCGACCGCGATATTAAACTGGCGGAAAAAGCGGATGCGCGCGTGCATATTGCCCATGTCAGCTGCAGGGAGTCAGTGGATATAATAGCAAAGGCAAAAAAGAAGGGCGTAAAGGTAACAGCAGAGACGGCGCCTCATTATTTTAGTTTAAACGAAGAGGCGCTGCTTGATTATAATACAAATATGAAGGTCAATCCCCCTTTGAGGGCGAGGGGAGATGTAGAGGCGATAAGACAGGGATTGAAAAGCGGTGTTATAGACGCTATTGCCTCTGACCACGCGCCGCATACAGAGAATGAAAAGGATATTGAATTCGAATACGCTGCATCGGGAAGCATTGGCCTGGAGACAGAACTCGCAGTCAGCATCACCGAACTGGTCCACGCGGGTTTATTGGGCTGGAGTGATCTGGTGAAGAGGGTGTCGGCTAGTCCTGCGAAGATATTGGGTTTAAACAAAGGCAGCTTGGGAGTGGGGCAGGACGCAGACATCACGATTGTTTCCCCGGAGAAAGAATGGACAGTAAAGGGCAGGGATTTTGTATCCAGGTCCAAAAATTCAGCATTCCTGGGCAGAAGATTAAAAGGCGCGGTTGAATACACCATTTATAACGGTAAGGTGGTTTATAAGAGATGAGATTTGTAGCCGATTTTCATATTCATTCAAAATATAGCCGCGCCACAAGCCCGCAGATGGAGGTGAAGACACTTTCAGAATACGCCAAGCTTAAGGGCATATCTGTATTAGGCACGGGTGATTTTACGCATCACCTATGGCTTGAAGAATTAAAAAAGACCCTAAAGGATTCAGGCAATGGCCTGTTTGAGTACAATGGAATAAATTTTATTCTTACAGGAGAGATATCCAGTATATATTCTAAGGGCGGGAGGGTGCGGAAGATCCATAATGTTATATTCGTTCCCAGCTTTAAGATCGCTGATAAGATAAATTCCACGCTTTCCGGCTATGGCAATCTGGCATCTGACGGAAGGCCCATTATAGGCATAGACGCAAAGGATCTTGCAGAGATCCTGTTCGGCATAAGCAAGGATATATTTCTCGTGCCGGGGCATATCTGGACGCCGTGGTTTTCTTTGTTCGGCTCTAAATCAGGTTTTGATTCAATAGAGGAATGCTTTGAAGAGTATGCTAAGGATATTTATGCACTTGAAACAGGTTTATCGTCGGACCCAGCTATGAATTGGCGCTGGAGCAAGCTCGATAGATTCAGTTTGATCTCGAATTCTGATTCACACAGCCCGCAGAAGATGGGAAGAGAGGCGAACGTCTTTGATACAGAGATGAGTTATAAGGGCATACTAGACGCATTAAAGGCCAAGGATAAGAAAAGGTTCCTTTATACTGTGGAGTTTTTTCCAGAGGAAGGCAAGTATCATTATGACGGCCACAGGAATTGCAAGGTAAGATCCAGCCCCGCTGAGACAAAGAAGAACAATAATGTTTGCCCGGCCTGCGGCAAGCCGCTTACAGTAGGGGTGATGAACAGGGTCGAGGAACTTGCAGACAGGCCAGAGGGGTTTGTGCCGGATAACAGTATCCCCTATAAACGGATGATACCCCTTTCCGAGATCATTGCAGACGTCATTGGCGTGGCAGCTTCTTCCAAGAAGGTTGGCGTGGAATACAGCACTATAGTGCCAAAGATCGGCACAGAGTTCGAGGTGCTTACAGAGGTCAGGGAAGAGGAACTCTTGAAGAAACTGCCGCAGAAAATAGCAAAGGCGATCATAAATGTGCGGAATGGCAACGTGAACATACTTCCCGGATTTGACGGCGAGTATGGAAAGATAGAGATATTAAAGGAACAGGATGCTGATGCAGAAAAGCAGATGAACCTGTTCTAGTGAAAAGTTTGAAGTGAAAGGTGAAAAGTGAAAGACGTAAAAGCTAAAATTCTAGAAAATGAAAAGATATCCGCTGATTATTATAAAATGACGCTTGATGCGCCTGGGCTAGCGCGAAGCGCAGCGCCGGGCCAGTTTGTGCAGGTTCGATGCGGCGACGGGCTAGATCCCTTGTTGAGGAGGCCGTTTAGTATACACCGTATATCGGGTACCGGGGATCGGTTATCGTGTATCGAGATCTTATATGAATTAGTTGGCAAGGGGACAGAAATATTGTCTAGAAAACAAAAAGGCACCTGCATAGACGTTCTGGGTCCATTAGGGAATGGTTTCATATTGCCGTTATCCGCTAAACGCTATCCGCTATCCGCTATTCTTGTTGCTGGCGGCGTAGGAGTCGCGCCATTGGTCTTTCTGGCAGAGGAATTGGCAAGGAAGAAGATCAAGGCAGTTGCATTGATAGGCGCAAGGACAAAGAAATCTGTTCTTTGCGATAAAGATTTTAAAGACACAGGCGTAGAGGTGCATATTGCTACTGACGACGGAAGCCGTGGCTATAAAGGATTTGTTTCAGGATTGCTTCAAAAAGTCTTACGAACCACGAACCACGAATCACGAAAGACGGTATACGCCTGCGGCCCTCAGCCAATGCTTAAGCGCATTGCAGGGATTTGCAGAGAAAAGAGATTGGAATGCCAGGTTTCTCTGGAAGAAGAAATGGCCTGTGGTTTTGGGGCATGCATGGGCTGCGCAGTAAAGGTCAAAGACCAGGCAGGGTATAAACTTGCCTGCAAAGACGGACCTGTATTCAACGCGGCTGAAATAGCCTGGTAAACTTGTAGGAGTAGAGATGGGGATTAGTATAGGGAAGATAAAGCTCAAGAATCCTGTGATGGCCGCCTCAGGTACTTTTGGGTATGCAAAGGAGTTTGAGGGCCTGGTGGATTTGAAAAAGCTCGGTGCCATTGTAACAAAGACGATTACCATTAAGCCAAGGCCCGGCAATCCCATGCCGCGCGTCTGCGAGACCGCATCGGGCATGCTCAATGCCATTGGGCTGCAGAATGAAGGCGTGGAGGATTTCATAGAGGAGAAATTGCCGTATCTTTCAAAAATAGGCGTACCTATTATCGTCAGTATATCAGGGGATAGTATTAAGGAATTTTGCGGCCTGGCTAAGAGGTTGGACAAAGAAAAAGGGGTGGCAGGGATAGAGCTTAATATATCCTGCCCGAATATAAAGAGACAAGGGTTAATAGCACAGGATAAAAACGCGACATATGAACTAGCGAAAAAGGTTAGAGAGAAAACAAGCAAGACCCTGATTACAAAACTTTCGCCTAATGTAACGGATATTGTGGAGATCGCAAAGGCAGCATGTAAGGCAGGGACAGATGCCGTGAGTCTGGTTAATACTTTTTTAGGCATGGCAATAGATATTGAGACCGGGAAGCCAAGGCTTGCGAATATCACAGGCGGGTTGAGCGGCCCGGCTATAAAACCCATTGCCCTAAGAATGGTCTGGGAAGTGGCAAGGAATATCAAAAAGCCGGTCATCGGCATGGGCGGCATAATGACAGCAGACGATGCGATCGAATTTTTGCTGGCAGGCGCAAAGGCAGTGCAGGTAGGCACAGCCAATTTCATAGAGCCGGGTGTTTGTGAAAAAATAATAAAAGGGGTAGAGAAATGGAAAAAGACAAGATAATCATAGCGCTCGACGTAAATACGGTCAAAGAGACGCAGCGCCTTCTGGATATACTGAGTC
>JABMRA010000056.1 GCA_013202925.1 Candidatus Omnitrophota bacterium
CCACATGAAGATGCTGGCGCTTTCAGCCACAATACCCAACATAGACGAGATAGCGGGATGGCTGCAGTCCATACACAAAATGCCTCCAAAGATAGTAAAGGAGGCCAGCCGACCCGTGCCTCTTCACTTTTTCTACCAGACTCAGGGCGAGATCCTCGATAACCTGAGCAGGGTCAATTCTGTTGCCTATAAAACAAGGTCCCTTACCCATTATCACGGAAGAAGATTTCCCAGGCACGGACATATAAAACCGAACAGGCCCACTGCCCTGATCAAACATCTCTTTGAAAACAATAAACTCCCATGCATATATTTCGTATTCGGAAGGCGCAGGTGTGAATATCTCGCGAACGAGATGATGAGTTTCGACTTCTTAAACCAGGTAGAGAAATCCCGGATAATAGAGCTATACAATAGATTGTGCGAAAGGTTTGACATCGCAGGCGACAAAAGCGCTGCGCTCGTGCTCCCTCTTATTGAAAAAGGCATTGCCTATCACCACGCAGGCATGCTGCCCACGTTAAAAGAGGTCATTGAACGCCTTTTCACGAGCCGTCTCATTAAAGTCATATTCACGACCGAGACATTTGCCCTCGGCATCAACATGCCTGCGAGGACAGTCATCTTTGACGAACTCAGAAAATTTAACGGCAAACATTACGGCCCGCTCAGGACGCGCGATTTCTATCAGATGGCTGGCAGGGCCGGCCGCCGCGGCATAGATAAAGAAGGCTTTGTCTACACCAGGATAAATCCGCATTATACCTCGTCCCAGGAACTTCATAAGATAATATACGGCGCCCCTGAAAAGGTGCAGAGCAGGTTCAATGCCTCTTACGCAACCATACTCAACCTTTACGACAAATATCAGGAAAAACTGTATGAGATATACCCCCTCTCTTTCCATTGTTTTCAGGCAAAAAAACAATTTAGAAAAAAGGCTATGGACCTCTTGCACGCAAAGGTAAAGATCCTGAAGGAGCTCGGTTATATCAGAAAAAACCAGCTTACAGAAAAGGGGGTGTTTGCGGCCAAGATCTACGGGTGTGAGCTTTCTCTTTCCGAGCTATACCAGAAAGGCATCCTGGAGGATATTTGCGACATCGGGCTCGGCGTCCTGGCCACGGCCCTTGTATTTGAGCCAAGAAAAGGGACTGTCCTGCCAGGCCTAAGCAAAAACGCCAAATCCCTGCAGCACACAACAGACGTTTTTATCAGCAAGATACAAAAAATGGAAAAAAGATTCGGGATAAAACCCCTGAGCAAGGCCTATCATTTTCATCTTTCACCGTGCATCGAGGCCTGGATGAGAAACGAGGAATTTGACAGGCTCTTGCGTTATACCGACGCAGACGAAGGCGAGATAATAAGAAATTTCCGCATGGCTGTCCAGATCCTGCGCGAGATACTCGACACACCTGCCACGCCCCAATTCAAGGACAGGGTCAAAAAAGTCATCTACCTTATAAACCGGGATATAATCGACGCCGAACGCCAGCTCCGCACCTAATCCGCCTTAGGCGGACTGGCCATCTAGGTCATGCGGCGGCGCTCTGCAAGGAGGACAATGTTCTTGAGCTCGTCAATGTTCCTGGCATCGAACCACTTCTTGTCAAAGTCAGGATTCTGGGTGATCTGGGCAATGGCTGCGAGGACCTTCAGGTGCAGGTTGCGCTCGCCAGAAGAGCCGACAAGTATAAATATAATGTGTGCCAGCTTATCGTCGGTAAAAATAATACCAGAGCGCGCCCTAACGAGGAGTATCTTGAAGATATTTTCGCCTTCAATGACAATATGAGGGATGGCAAGGCCTTTTCGCAAGACCGTGCTGGATTCCTTTTCCCTTTCTATGAATTTTCTAAATAAGTCCTGAGGCGGTAAACTAAGTTCCTTCCCTAATATATCCGAGACATCCCTGAAAAAATCCTCCATTTTCAAGGGCGTCTCTATGTCCAGCACCCTGCTATCTTCTACCATCTTATGGAACCTATCCTCTGTAAGCTTGTCGCGCTGGATGACTATATCCTTGAGTTCTGTCAGAAGATTGTCGGATGTCAGTTCCTTGTCCCTTGCCACCAGATTTTCCAGCATATATATAAGGGCAGAATCCTGGGTGGCCTCCTTTTGGCCATAAATCTTATA
>JABMRA010000057.1 GCA_013202925.1 Candidatus Omnitrophota bacterium
ACAAAGCTCCACGGGTCTATTACTATCTGGCCGTATGCATTAAAGCCTTCTTCCTTGCCTGTGTCTATGTCCAGCTTAAGGCGGTCAAATATCTTTGCATCATAGGTATTGTGCCTGTCCTTGCCCCACAGATATTTCCAGTTCTTTTCAAAAGGCACGCCAATATTATCTCCATTGGCATCCTTCCATACTATATCTTCTGAGGTAACGCCCATGCCCATCCTGATCTCTCCGCTGATATTTCCAGTGGCGTCAGGGTCTTCCTCATGCTCCTCCCACTCCGGCTCTGGCTCATAATAGATATACTCTTCTGCGCCCTCTTCTTCTGGTTCATAATAATCGTAATAATCCGGCTCTACCTCTGCATAATACTGCCTTTTTTCAAAATCCGACTCCCTTTTTAACTCTGCGTCGCTCTGATAAAAATCCAGCTTGCCTTTTGCGCGCATCTTGAGTTCTGCATTGACAAGGTCCAGGTAACCCTGCGCCTCGTCATTCCTGGGATCAAGCCTTACAGAACGCTCCAGCACCTCTTTTGCCTCGCGCAATTTTCCATCATGATAATATTCTATGCCTTTACTATATAGCCCGAAGCTCTCAGCAATATAATATTCCTCGGCATACGCAGGCAGGCCCCCAGGGATGCACCAGCTAAGCATGGCACCAACCACCAGAATTTTTGTTAAACTAAAAGGCTTTTTCATATCTTTATTCTTCCGCGTTGGTTCCGCGGGCTTTTTCAAATTCCGCGTAGTTCCGCGATTACCTCCATAGATCCTTTAACTTAAAGTATGCCTTAGTGGGCCTGCGTTCGTCAAGTTTGCCTTTGCGTCTTACCAGCGAACATACGCCCCACCACTCTTCATTTATATTCAAATTTTGAGGCGCCTTTATGTCAAAATAATACGCGCCATTAGACCAGCTTCCAATTGTGTCATGGGCATACCAGCCAGAGCTATTCCCCTCGTCAAATTTCCACCATTCATCTGTCCACTCAAATACAAATCCGCCCAGGGAATTTCCGACACCGCTGCCATTGGACGCATTTTTCTGGATCTCGTTCCATTGCGCCTCTATAAATTCTGCCTGGATGCCTTCGTCTTCCTCATTCACAAACGCATTGTATCTATCGCAACCGAATTCGGTTATGATAACAGGCCTTTTAAACTTCCTTGCGACCTCTCTAAAAAAACTTCCGAATGCCTTTCCTCTATACACAGAACACCCCAGTATATCAATATCAGGCGAGACCTCACCGGCTGCATCTATGTCAGTAAGCTCTGCGTTTGCCAGCACCACCGGGTGATTCGGGTCCACCCTGTGGATCTCCTTTGCAACCTCATTTACAAAAGAATAATAGATCCTGGCCCGTGCCTGCCTTTTTAGATAAGGGTCTTCGAGCGCCTCTATCTCAGCAGTTGTCCAGAGGTTCAATGTCTGCGGACCGTAAGAAAAGGAGACATTGTTCTCATTCCCGAGTATCCAGCACAATATCCCTTTTTCATCCTTGTATGTCTCCACCATTTTCACGACGTCTCTTTTTACCTTTTCGCGAAAGGCCAGGTCTGCGTAATTCGGGTCATCCCAAAAACCAAGCCAGTGGCCAATAACGATCCTGATCCCAAAGTTATTGTAGAGGTCGCTTATGACCTTTTTTGTGCCTTCCTCGTCTATGCCGGGCTGATAGACCCTGATAGTGTTCACTCCTATCTTTTTCATAAGCCTGCCGTCGTAAAGATGCGGCCTCGCAGGGTCGCCCCAAAAATCATATCTGTGGTCCTGGCCTATGGGCACAGGGCTATAGACCATGCCCTTGACCACATAAGGTTTATTATCCACTATCAACTGAAAGCGCTTACCTTCCAGGGTTTTTATATAAATCTTTTGCGCGCTGATCTTATTTAGGATAAAAAAGGAGACTAAGGTCGCGCACAGCAAGACCACTGCAGCAGAAATTATAATTATGCGTAATTTTTTCATATCATCTACCTGATAGAGTAGGGCAGGTTTAAACCTGCCCTACTGTTGATAACTATTACTGGTACCTTATGTCATCCAGATAAAAAATAGCGCCATCCGGATTTACATCCAGATTGCTCGACAAGGCAAATCCGCCGCTGATATAGCTAAGGTCCTTGCCCCTTAAATCTATTTCATACTCTTTCCATTCAGCGGTCAAAAGCACAGGCCCTATACCTGCCACATCCGAGTCCGAATACATGCCTGTTATGCCGCCGATCTTGAATTCCTCTATCCTTTCTCCTCCGTATTCACCTCTTGCCCAGAATGTAAGCCTGGTAGCGCCTGTGAGGTCAAAACCACCCTGCCTGTCTCCCCAGTTATTAGCCGGGTTCTGCCAGTAGACCCCGCTCCATCTCGCGCCCTGGCTCACTGCATTGGTGTAGGTTATCTTTATGCATGTGGTGCCGGCATGAGGGCTGTCAAACGAAGACGCATCGATCTTTATATCAGAATAATCGCCCATATAACCTGACGGGTTGTAGTGATTGTCAGGAGACCTGCCGTCAGTGTAAACAGGGAATGTCTTAAAGCTGGTTGCCGGAGCTGCCTCTTCAACATAGGTATCGTACAGATCCTCTTCGTAATCGTAAGAATAATCTGTATCCTCATACTCATCTGTATCAGAGTCAACAGCAGCGTACTCCCTCTCGTTGGAACCGCCGCAGCTGGCTATGCTGAATAGCATCAACCCTGCTATTATCAACAATGTCAAACTCAAACTTCTCTTCATCTCTTCCTCCTTTTTTAAATTTTTAGACTACACTATACGCTAAACGCTATCCGCTAATAAATGCACCTCCTTCCTGTTACTTCCACATCTCTTGGTACAAAAAATATGCCTTTTTAAGCTGTCTAAGAAAAGGGCTATTCTCGCCATCTCCCTGGCCAGCCACACCAAGCCATTCTTCATAGTTCCACCCGTCAGGAAATGGGCCTGACCAGTTTCTTGTTGCATCGTGTAATGACGGCTCGTACGCCTTCCACCACTCATCCAGCCACTCAAAGAGTATGCCTCCTATCGAATTACCTACGCCTCTATTGCCAGCTGAATTATATTCTATGTCCTCCCAGTTGCCCTTAAGATATTCGGCCTGTTTTTCCTCGGCATATTCTCTTGTCTTGCCTTCCATATAACTTGGGCATCCGTACTCTGTGATAATAACAGGCTTACCACATATATCCTTTACATTCTCATAAAAACTCGTGCCAAACCCATGCTTACCTCTGTATACATTAGCGCCATAGATATCTATGTCCGGCGCGACTTTGCTAAACTTATCCAAAAATAAAAGGTCTCCGTTACATATCGCTACAGGATGATCCCTGTCGATGGACTTTATCATCTTTGCGGCTTCATTCGCAAATGTATAATAAGCAGTTGGTTTTTTCTTGGCGTTATTGGCTACACCATAATTATTTTCATTCCCCAGCATCCAGAAGAGCACGTATGGTTCATCCTTGAATTCCTCCACCATGCCCCTGACACTCTTCATCATGTTGGCCCTCTGCTCAGGATTCTCATAGTCAGTGCCTTCGTACCAACTTGCTCCGGATCCTACTGTGTATGCGCCTAAGAGGTCGCCCATGATCACCATAATGCCGTACCTATTATAAAGGTCCATGAGAAGTTCTTTGTTCGACGCATGATGATAGAGCCGGACAGTATTGCAGTTCATCTGTTTGAACAATTCAAAATCTCCCACTGCCTCTTCATCTGCATCCTGTACATTATTGAAATTTTTATCCACCCACGTATCATAGGCTGCGTCTATCCTTCCATTGCC
>JABMRA010000058.1 GCA_013202925.1 Candidatus Omnitrophota bacterium
ATGACGTGAACATCGTTCTCGCAATGACGTGAACATCGTTCTCGCAATGACGTGAACATCGTTCTCGCAATGACGTGAACATCGTTCTCGCAATGACGTGAACATCGTTCTCGCAATGACGAGGAGCTCGTCGTCATTGCGAGGTGACCAACAAATTGACCCTACGAAGCAATCTCATCATATAAATCTCTAAATTCTGCGTTCGAGCTCTTGATCAAATTTATCTTCCTTTGCCGAGAACCTCCTTTAATCTGTTTCTCTCTTAAAATTGCATTCTCTATATCATCAAATACTTCATAATAGACTAACTTGTCAACATTGTAGCTCTTACTAAATCCATCCGCCATTTTCTGCTTGTGTTCGTAAATCCTCTTTACTAAATCACTAGTAATACCGGTATAAATAACCGAGTTTGTCTTATTTGTCATTAAGTAAACGTAACTATGTCGTTGTATCATTTGTTTTGCTCACATGCGATTGCTTCGTAGTGCTCTCTATTCAAACTCTCCTCGCAATGACGATTACGCCTTTTTGGTACGCTCCAGCTCCTCCACTATCTGCTCCATCTTCATGGCGCGTGAACCCTTCACGAGAATCGTGTCGCCCTTTTTAATCAGATTCGCAACCGCCCCGCAGGCCTCTTTGGTAAGATTGCAGAGCTTTATCTTTTTCTCGTTCATCCCTGCCTCCTGGGCGCCTTTTGAAACGTGCTCGGCGAGTTTACCGACGGCAACTATCAGGTCGATCCCCGACTCTGCTGCCTGCCTCCCGACCAGATGGTGGAACCTACCGGCAAGATTGCCCAGCTCAAGCATGTCACCGGCGACCAGTATCTTCCTGCCCTTTGTGGTTATATCCTTCAACGACTCTATTGCCGTTTTCATCGACAGCGGGTTGGAATTGTACGAATCATTTATGATCCTTATATCGCCTATCCTTTTTACCTCCATCCTCATGTTCGGGACCCTGAACTCGCTCAGCGCCTCTCTTATCTCATCGATAGTAACGCCAAAATCCCAGCTGGCTGCTATGGCGCCAAGGACATTGTAGACGTTGTGCCTGCCGACCACGCCCAGGCTTATCTCGTGCTTGCCGTTCAACCTGAAATTTATCCCGTCCGGCTCGAGGTTCAGCTTGTCTGCGTAAAAATCGTATGCCTTGTCCAGTCCGAACGTTATCGTCTTCAGTTTTGTCTTTACGCTGTCCAGTAATTCATCGTCGGCATTCAGCACGACCTTTGCGCCCTTGTCCTTATCCAGATACTCCAGGATCTCGCACTTGGCCTTTAACACTGTCTTTGTATCCTTTAGATATTCGAGGTGAGACGGCCCGATATTCGTAATCACGGCCATGGTGGGCCTGGCCACTTCAGAAAGCCTCCGTATCTCGCCGAGGTGATTCGCGCCCATCTCCAGGACAGCCACCTTGTGTTCGGGCCTGAGCCGCATGAGCGTAAGCGGCACGCCGATGTGATTGTTCTCTGTGCCGAAATTCTTCAGGACGCTGAACCGCTTGCTGAGAATCGCTGCTATCATCTCTTTGGTCGTGGTCTTGCCGTTGGAGCCGGTGATACCTATAAGAGGCACCTCAAACCTTGAGCGGTGAAGATTGGCAATGCTGCCCAGCGCCTTTATGCTGTCAAGGACCGAGATAAAAGAGATGTCGGGTATCTTGAAATTTGAATTTGTAATGCACCCCTCCTGCACGAGTATGCCGCCCGCGCCCCTGGACACAGCATCCAGGATAAAGTTGTGGCCGTCAAACCGTTCCCCTTTTATGGCCACAAAGAGCTCGCCGCCTTTTAAGCGGCGCGTGTCAGTGGACACGCCTGTCAGCATGTCTTCTTCTTGCTTCGCGCTTGATAAAAGCCTTCCCTTTGTCGCCTTTAATATATCCTTTACTGTAAACATGTCTCACTCTCCTTTTATAAGCTGTAAGCTATCTTGTTTTTGCGAATTTAATATTCTCCTTACTGCCTGTCTGTCGTCAAAGGGAAGCGTCACGTCCCTGAATACCTGGTATGCCTCATGGCCTTTGCCAGCCACGAGCACCACGTCTCCCTTTTTCGCCTCCTTCAAGGCCTCTTCAATGGCCTTGAGCCGGTCCACTTCGACAACGTAATTTTTTTTGTGTGCAATGCCCTCTATGATCTGTTTTATAATATCCGCCGGGTCCTCGTTTCTCGGGTTGTCGCTTGTTATGAAGATCCTGTCTGAAAGCTCTGAGGAGATCCTCCCCATCTCAGGCCTCTTTGATTTATCCCTGTCCCCGCCGCAGCCAAATACAGTCAGGATCCTTTTTGGTTTCAATTCGCGCACTGTCTTCAGCGCGTTCTCAAGGCCGTTCCCTGTGTGGGCGTAATCCACGAATACCAGAAAATCCTGGCCGCAATCTATCTTCTCGAGCCTGCCAGGCAGGGCCGCGATCCTCTCTATGCCTGATTTTACCTGATTGAGGTCCATGTCCATGGCAATGCCGGCCGAGGCCGCAGCCAGGATATTGTAGACATTGTGCCTGCCGATCAGGTGTGAGGCGATTTCAATAGAACCGCCTGCAGCGCAAAGTTTGAATTTCAGGCCTTTGGCTGAAAATTTAATTTCTCTGGCAGAGACATCCGCCTCCTGCTCGATGCCGTACGTGATCACGCCGGCCTTTTTCTCTGAGCGCACCTTTTTTATGATCTTCTCCGCATGCGGATCGTCCTTATTTATTACTGCGTAACCGCCCTGTTTTATTTTTGTAAACAATATTGCCTTTGACGCAAAATAATTTTCCATATCTTTGTGATAATCCAGGTGTTCGCTCGTCAGATTCGTGAATATTGCGATATCGAAACTCAGGCCGTCCACCCTGCCCTGGTCCAAGGAATGCGAAGAGACCTCGAGTATGCAATTTTTTACCTTCTCCTTTTGCATGTTGCTCAAAAGTGAATACAGGTCCAGCACGCCAGGCGTGGTATTTGAGGCAGGTATAAGACGCTTTCCAAATCTATAATTTATGGTGCCGATGATGCCGGCCTTTTCAGATCTTGCGTCAAACAGGCCTTCCAGCAGATACGTGGTGGTGGTCTTTCCATTCGTGCCGGTCACGCCGATCAGCCGCATCCTGCTAGAGACATCGCCATAGAAGGCGGCAGCGACTTCAGACAGCGCGCGCCTTGCGTCATTTACATATATAAAGGTACTGCCCCGCGTAAAACTAAATGTCTTTGCCTTTGCGTATTCCAATACTACCGCACAGGCACCCCTGTCTATTGCCTCATTTATAAAATCCCCTCCATTGAAACACGCGCCTTTGATCGCAATGAAAACATACGCATCCTTGACCGACTTTGAATCGCAGCTAATGCCCTTTATCTCCAGAGAGGCCTTGCCATCTACCTTTTTCACATTGCTCAACGCCTCTATTAATCTTTTAAGCTTCATCTCTAGCGGGGTTCGATCTTGTAATAGCCCATTAACTGGGCTGCGACTTTTTTAAAAACAGGGGCGCAGACAGTGCCGCCGTAATACTGGGGCCTGGGCTCGTCCATGGTAACTACCACGACAAACCGCGGCTTGTCGTACGGCAAAAAACCTATAAAAGACGCCGTAAAGTTCCGATGCGAGTATGTGCCGTTGGGCTCGACCTTCTGGGCGGTGCCGGTCTTACCGGCAGGGAAATATCCCTCTACCTCGGCAAACCTCCCTGTGCCGCCATCCACCACGCCCCTTAAGATCTGCCGCATCTTTTCAGCCGTGTCTTCAGAAACGACCCGGTGCATCTTTTTCGGCTCAAAATGTTCCAGGACATTGCCTGTCCTGTCCTGGACCCTGTCAATGATATTTGGCCTGACAAAATAACCGCCATTTGCAATGCTGGATATTGCGCAGGCAAGCTGAATCGCCGTGACTGCCACCTCCTGGCCCATGGACATACTGCAAAGCGAAAGTTTTGACCATTGGTTCGGGTGCCGCATTATGCCTGTGACCTCGCCCGGAAGTCCTATGCCGGTCTTTTTTCCAAACCCAAACCGCTTCATATACCTGTATAATCCGCTACTGCCTAATTTAATCGCTGACTTCATGGTGCCTATGTTTGAGGAATATTTAATAACGTCTCTAAAAGCCAGCCAGCCGTACGGCTTGTGGTCGTGGTAGGTGTGACTGGACCATTTGAATTCGCCGTTCTCGCAAAAAAATTCATCACCGGCATCAACCACGCCTTCCTCGAGCACAGCGGTTGCGGTAACTATTTTAAAACTGGAACCCGGCTCAAAGAAATCACATATCGCGCGGTTGCGCCTCGCCTCAGCCGGGTATGCCTTTATATCGTTCGGGTCGTAGGTGGGCCTGCTGGCAAGCGCCAGTATTGCGCCTGTATAAGGATCCATTACAATGATGTTGGCGCCTTTTGCATTGTATTTTTTAAATGAGTTGTCCAGCTCCTTCTCTGCAATGGCCTGCACCACATTGTCTATGGTAAGCACCACGTCATTGCCGTCAGCCGGCGGGATCTCCCTGTATTCATAACCAGGCACCTCGCGCTGCTTGGCATCCCTTATTGAGTACCTCCACCCAATGGTGCCTTTCAGATGATCATCAAACAAGAGCTCAACGCCTTCCAGCCCCTCGTCGTCCAGCCCTACAAAGCCGGTTATGTGACTGGCCAGTGTAGCGTTGGGATACACCCGCTGCGGCTCTTTTATAAAATCCACTCCTTTAATATGCAGGTTCCTCGCGGCCCTTTCCACGGCAGGATCGAGTTTTCGCGCCAGCCATACAAAACGCTTATCCTTGTTGAGTTTTTGGAGTATCTTTTCCGCATCGATCCCCAGGACGCCGGAGAGTTTTTGCGCCGCGGATTCTTTGTCCTCAACCAATTCAGGGTCTAAAAATATAGAGTTGAGGTTTATGGATACAGCTAGTTCCCTGAGGTTGCGGTCGTATATCACGCCGCGCTTGGGGAGAAGGCGCACATAGGTCTTATATTGGTCAGATGCGAGTTTTGATAAGGGTTTTGCGGCGCCGAGCTGCACAAACATGAGCCGCAGGGACAGAAGGAGGAACAATGTTAATAAAGAATATAGAACTCTCCTGATTCGGGGGGTAACTAGTTCGTGCACAGAAAATACCTTATTTTAGCGCCTCGTGCGCGGCGCAAGTTTTAAATATTAATGACTGATTGGAGTATAACTATTAATATTCGGGCTGGCCTCAGCTTCCCGACCAATGATAAATAGACTGGCAAAGAGACCTCTTTTTGCTGCGTCCTTGCGGACGATTTTTGTCGGGGAACTCTCGATTTTGACCACCTGCCATTTGCGGGGCATGTTCAACTCTACCTTTTTTGCCAAAAGCCTTGTCTGGAGGCTGACAGGTGACTTCAAATTAAGGACATTATATCCTAAAATCCTATTGTGGTCAACAAGCTTTGAATAAATCTGGTAATTTTCTTTCACACTGAGGCCCATCTGGTAGATAAGGGCCTGCTGGTTGACGTAGACGAGCGCGATAATGGTCAGCGTAAATATGTAAACGAGGATTTTGTGTGCCTTCAGGATATCTTTCATGCTATCCTCTCTGCGACACGGAGTTTTGCGCTTCTTGCGCGAGGATTCGTTAGGGTTTCATCCTCTCTTGGCCGCAGTATCTTTTTCGTAAGAATACGCAAAACTCCTTTTGCCGCAAATTCCTTGAAAACATTCTTTGCAATCCTGTCTTCGAGCGAATGAAACGATATTACGCATACACGCCCGCCCTCTTTAAGGACGCCTGGCGATGCGCGGAGCGCATCTTCCATGCTGGCCAGCTCGTCGTTTACCCTGATGCGAAGCGCCTGAAAGGCCCTGGTGGCCGGGTGGATCCGCTGGCGCCTGTATCTGTAAGGCACTCTGCTGGAAATTATCTCCGCCAGCTCAGCGGTTGTCTTTATACGGCGTTTCGCACGCGCCGCCACTATTGCCCCGGCAATCCTTCTGTGAAAACGCTCCTCGCCAAAATCCCTTATCAAAGATGAAAGTTCGATTTCGCTTAAATCGTTTACCAGGTCCTCTGCGCTAATGCCCTGGCTTCGATCCATGCGCATGTCCAGAGGGCCGGCATTCTTTATACTGAATCCCCTCTCCGCTGTCTCCAAATGAATGCTAGATATGCCCAGATCAAATAAAATGCCATTTACTTTTCCTGCCTTTATCTCTTCAAGTATTTTTCTGATATCCCTGAAATTTTTATTTATCGGTTTAAATGAGTCTTGAAACGGGTTTAGTCTTTCCTGGGCTAACTTCAGCGATTCAGCATCTCTATCTATACCAACAAGCGTTCCGCCGGGGCTAATTCTTCGAAGGATTTCTTCAGCATGTCCGCCCCCGCCCACCGTAGCGTCTATGATGATGTCTCCGGGCGCGGGGTTTAAAAAATCTATGACCTCGTCCAGCAGGACGGGATTATGTAAAGATCTTTCTTCCATTATTGCTTTTTAAGATCTTGTATACTTCCCAGCTGACGCAACGCGAACGTTTGTCGATATTCAGGGACCTGGTCTTTCGTATGCATTCTACCGGGATATTGAAACAATGCATGCGGTCTTCTTTGGTTCCTATGTGCTTGGTATGAGTATGAGTGCGGCGATGCATGACGACCCCTTTCTTATTGCAGCTCTATTAATTTTTCTGCCACTTCCTCGAACGAATCCTTGGACGCCGAGTAATACCCCTTCCAATCTTCCCGGCTCCATATCTCGATTCGGTTTGACACGCCTATGATATATACGTCTCTTTTTATATTGGCGTAATCTTTTAGATAAGACGGGATAAGGATCCTCGCCTGTTTGTCCGGCACCAATTCGCCCGCGCCTGAAAAATACAATCTGTTGAAGCGCCTGTATTCTGATTTGGTGAATGACATGGATTTGAATTTCTGTTCCTGTGTCTTCCATTCGTCCTCGCTGAACATAAAAAGACATTTGTCGAGTCCGCGGGTAATAAAAAGGCGCTCTATATAGTGCTCCTTGAGCGCCTCTCTGAATTTCGCAGGGATGATGAGCCTACCTTTTCTATCCAATGTATGTTCATATTCGCCGTAAAACATAGCTCACTCCACTTTGTTCTACTTTAACCCACTGTGTAATAAGAGTTTACCCTAATGGCGATTTTATGTCAAGCCCTAAATGCGCATTTTTTCAACTTACACAATATGATGGGGTTAGGACAGAAAAGGAGTGCTAAATATGGGGTGGTTACCTGGCCCTGCGGATGTCGTTCTCGATCTGTTTTCGCAAGGCCTCTGCGGAGGAGAATCTTCTTTCGTCTCTTATCTTTCTCTTAAATGTTATCTCTACATCTTTCCTGTATATATCTTTTTTAAAATTAAATATATGCAGTTCGATGGTCGGCTCCCTGTCTTTTCTGAATGTCGGCCTGGTGCCGATGTTCAATATGCCTTTGTAATTTTTTTTGCGCAGCTGCACGTTCACTGCATAGACGCCGCTGGGCGGGATCGCCTCGTGATGAGGATCTATGTTCGCCGTGGGAAACCCCAGGCGCCTGCCGAGCCGCTGGCCTTCCACGACTGTGCCGAGGACCGTCACAGGCCTCGCCAGCATCAGCGACGCATTCTTCAGATCCCCTTTTTCAATGGCGCAACGGATCCTCGTGCTGGAGATGTATTTTGATTTCATCCTCACGGGCCGGACGCCGATGAGCCGGAAGCCGTATCTCCTGCTTAATCTTTTTAGCGCCGGAAAATCTCCTCCGCCCTTACTGCCAAACAGAAAATTCTCTCCCACGACAAGGGTCTTTATATCAAGTTTATCTACCAGGGCGCCTTTTATAAAATCCTCTGCTTTTATCCTCGAAAATGCCTTTGTAAATTTTATGACAAGGAAAAAATCCACACCCCTTTCCTCTATCAGTCTCAGCCTGTGTTCCAGTGAAATCAAAAGCGGGACCTTTGCGCCGGGATTCAAGACCTTGCGCGGGTGAGGGAAAAATGTTATGACAAGGGCTTTTGTCTTTAGGCGCCTTGCCTCGCTGACGAGTTTTTTCAGGATTCCCTGGTGTCCGCGATGCACGCCGTCGAATATGCCTATGGTGGCGGTGACTCCCTTTATCTTATATAGACCGTATATCCTTTTCATGGATGGTATCCAGGTGACTGGCGTGCGCCAATGAAAATCTTCCCGAACGCGTCCTTACAAGTCCTGACATGTGCGCAGGGTATCCTAAAAGCCTGCCGATGTCCTCGCACAGCGTCCTCACGTACGTACCCTTTGAACATCTTACGCGGAATATGATCTCCGGCGGGGTAAAGGCAAAGAGTTCGATCTCGTGTATCCTTATCGTGCAGGATTTTCTAGGAATCGTCTTTCCCTTTCGGGCGAGCTGGTATAATTTTTTCCCTTTATATTTTTTGGCAGAGACCATGGGCGGCGTCTGCTGACGCTGCCCCAGAAAAGAATCGAGGGCATTTTTGACGGCTTTTATATCCAGTCCGTTCACCTCTTTTTCCTCGATTACCTTGCCCGTAGAGTCCTGCGTGTCCGTGCGTTTTCCGAAAAAAAGTGTGGCAACGTATTCCTTGTCATCGGAAGAAAAGGTGCTTGAGAGTTTTGTTGCCTTTCCCAAAAGAAGCACGAGCACACCCGTGGCCATCGGGTCCAGCGTACCTGCGTGTCCGATGCGGCTCATGTTGAACCTTCGCCTCGCTATATCCACCACGTCGTGCGACGTGATGTCCTTTGGCTTATCTACCACCAATATCCCGTCCATATTTCGCGGAACCTCTGCGGAACGTAACGCTGAACCTATGCGGAACTTCCGCGTTTGTTCCGCGTACAGTTCCGCGTAAGTTCAGCGATTAAAACTATATATCTCTTGCCATGCCCTGGGCCTTTGCCAACACCTTTTTCTCCACTGCTTTCATCTTTCCAAACACAGTACAGCCGCTCGCGGTAACGTGCCCGCCGCCGCCAAAAAATGCGGCGAGTTTATTTACGTCTACCTTACCCTTTGAGCGAAAACTTACCTTTATCCTGCCTTCAGTACCTGTCTCGCGAAAAAGCATAGCGATCTCCACGCCCTCTATGGAACGCGCGAAATTTATTATTCCCTCTGTGCCCTCAAGAGATGCCTTTGTCTTCTTCAGCATCTCTTTGGTGACCCAGAGCCATGCCACTTTTCCGTCGTCCGTCAATTTCAATGTCTGAAGCGCTTCACCCAGGAGATTTATATCCTGGAGGCTGCTGGTCTCGTAGATCCTGCCAAAGGCCTCGTATGGATCCACGCCCTTATCTATGAGTTCCGCCGCGATCCTGTGTGTCCTGGAGGTAGTATTCGTGTATCTGAAAGAGCCTGTATCGGTCATGATAGCCACGTACATTGCCAGGGCCTCGTCATATTCTATCTTTAGTTTAAAGGCCTTGAACAGGTCGTATATCATCTCTCCTGTGCTTGAAATATTCCGA
Source organism: Candidatus Omnitrophota bacterium (assembly GCA_013202925.1). Taxonomy (GTDB): domain Bacteria; phylum Omnitrophota; class Gorgyraeia; order Gorgyraeales; family Gorgyraeaceae; genus JABMRA01. The sequence goes on from JABMRA010000058.1 coordinate 9,442, forward strand.
TCCACCCAGTTGTGTTTTCCAAAATTTTCATTGGAGATATGGTGGTCTATATTTATGACGACCTTGTCCGGCGTGATATACTCCGAGACCCTTCCTACGCGGGACAGGTCCGGGCAATCCAGAATGACCGCTGCCTGAAAATTAAAATCGGCCGGTATCTCCTTTAGGACGTTCTCCGTGCCTTTCATAAACTGCAGTACGTGCGGCACAGGGCTCTCGTTCAACATCACCGCCTTTTTTCCGAGGCGCCTCAATAAAGACACCAGCGCGAGCTGGCACCCTATTGCATCTCCTTCAGGATTGATGTGAGAAGATATCAGGAATTTATTGAACTTCTTTATTGCCGTCTTGATTTTGTTCGCGCTCATTTTTTAACCTCTCGAATGTCTTTTCCAGGTTTATGCTGTACTCTATGGATTTATCCAGTTTAAAAGAAATCTCCGGCACGTATTTCAGTTTCAATCTCTCTCCGATGAGCCTGCGGATGTAGCCGACAGCGCTCTGTATGCCTTCTGTGCTGGATTGTTTAGCTGCCTCGTCGCCAAGCACGCTGAAGTAGACCTTTGCGTATCTAAGGTCGCCTGTGAGGTCGATCCTTGTCAGGGTCACAAATCCGATACGCGGGTCCCTTAGGTCCTCCTGCAATATCAGGGATATCTCTTTTTTCAGCTGGCGCTGTACCCTTTCCGAGCGCATTCCCATCATCCCTCCTGTAAGTTTATATTTCCTGCATTGCCGAAGCTGTCTATCGCCCGGTCATATCAACTTAGAAAACGCCTCCAGACACTTCATCGGCCTTTTCTCGTTGAGAAACAACTCTACTTCTTTTTTGATCCTGCCGCGATTCACCTCGCCTAAAAATCCGGCCAGGAGCGTCTTTTTTATCAGTGCCTTCGTATGCGGTTCGATCCTGAAACCCAGCCTCGTCGAAAACCTGACAGCCCTGAAGATCCTGGTGGGGTCGTCTATAAAACTTTTATCGTGCATCACCCGGATCACGCGTTTCTTCAGATCCCTGAGGCCGTTGTAAAAATCCACCAGTTCTCCGAAATCTTTCCTGTTTATGGACACGGCCATTGCGTTTATGGTAAAGTCCCTGCGGAATAGATCCTGTTTTATCGTGCCTGGTTCCACATCAGGGTATGACGCCGGGGCCGCGTAGGATTCGCTCCTGGCAGTAACCACGTCTATCCTGAGCGTCCCGGAGACAATGGTCGCTGTCTTGAAGGCGCGGTGCGTAGTTAGTTTGCCTCTCAGCGTCTTGTTCAGGTCCCCGGCAAATCTTATAGCGTCGCCCTCGACGACAAAATCCAGGTCATAGTTTGGCGCCTTGAGAAAAATGTCCCGGACAGGCCCGCCCACGATGTATGCGGAAAGCCCTTCCCTGTCAGCCGTTGCGCCTACGGTTTTTATAATGCTGGAGATCCTTTTTGGAAATTTCTTCTCTGGATTTACATTCATTGCTCTATCTTTCCTCTTGCCACAAATCCGGCTATTGCCCTTGCGGCATCAGGGTATGCCAGGAGATTTATCCTTGCCCTCATGCCGATTATCTTCTCGGGAAAAGACAGGAAATCCTTTACGTGATCTATTACCTGCCCGACTGTATTCGCGCGCACCGCAGTGCCATAGCCGGTAAGGATCCTGCAGTTTCTGGTCTCCTGGCCCGGTATGGGCTGTATTATGATCATCGGGAGTTTCTTTGAAAGAGATTCTGAGACAGTCAGGCCGCCTGATTTTGTTATTATGCAGTCCGCGGCCTCCATGAATTCGTCGATATTATTCATGTATCCGAAAACGCACAGCCTGAGGCCCGGGTCTGATTTCTTTTTGCTCAACTCCTCGAATAATCTTTGGTTCTTTCCGCATATAACGATCACCTGCAATTTTTCTCTTGTGCGGGCTTCGATATCGTAAATAGCGTGGACAATTTTTTTTACCGGTCCTGTGCCAAAACCGCCGCCCATGATCAATAGATTAAAAGGCCCGTCGTCGAGCCCGAGTTTTTTTATCAATTGCCGGCGGTCCCGGGAAACGCCGAATTTGGGTTCGCACGGTATCCCTAAAACCTTTACGCGGTCCTCTTTTATGCCTCGCCGCACCAGGTCCTGCCTGGTTCTTTCAATCGCGCCGATAAAATAATCCGAGGCCCTGGCCATCCAGAAGGAATGTGCCAGGAAATCCGTGACGACTGTTATGAGGCGGCCCTTGAAAAGGCCCTTTCTTTTTAATCCTGAGACGATATCAGCCGGAAGAAAATGTGTACAGACGACTGTATCAGGATCCTTCTCAAGCACAAGCCTTGTAAATCTTTTTGCGTTAAGGCTGTGGACAAGCCTCCGCATAGGGGCCAAAAAAACGTCCACCGCCCTTAGATCTAATAAATAATATAAAAATCCCCAGGCCAGCGGCACCCTGTTTATCAGAAACAGATATACGCGCGGGTATGAAAACTTAAAAAAGGCATTTGTGTAATCCAGCGCGTCTACTGTGGTCAGTTCGACTTCTTCAAACCCTGCCAGGGCATCCCGGATAGCCTCGGCAGCCTTTTTATGGCCAATCCCTGCATATGCGTGAGCGAGAAGGATCTTCATATTAAAATAATGTGTAAATAAACGGCGCTACTGCGGATGATTGTGTAAAGAATATCAGAAGCCCGAATAAGAGAAGCACTATCACGATCGGCATCATCCACCACAATTTCCTCTCCCATAAAAACCTAAAAAGTTCCCCGACTATCCTTATCCTTGCCTTAATACCCATCCGACTGCCTCCATTAGATCCTTTTTTATAAAATCAGGTCTTATCTCCCAGTTTTTCACATCTGCCGGATTTTCCTTTCCGGTCAGGACCAGGATCGTCCTGCATCCCATGGCCTTACCGGCGCCGACATCATGGCGGCTGTCGCCGATAAAATATGTATTTTTAAAATCTATATCCAGGCCGGCTGTTGCTTTTTTAATCATGCCTGGCATGGGCTTCCTGCAGGCGCATCCCTCGTCTGTAGAGTGGGTGCAATACGTGACAGAGCGGATCCTTCCGCCCTGCCTGTTGATCCCTGCGAGCATGTTCCTGGTAATCTCATCGAGGGCAGCTTGCGTAAAGAGGCCCTTTGCCACCCCTGCCTGATTGGAAATCACAAATATCTCGTAGCCATTTTCATTGAGTCCTTTAATGGCGTCTATCGCGCCGGGCAAAAACTGGAATTCGCCCCAGCTCTTTATGTAATCTCCGAACCCCGGATCTCTATTTATCACACCATCCCTGTCCAAAAATATCGCCTTCATAATTCTTCCTTCTTGGTGCGTTTGAGCTCCCAGTATTTTGCGTAGCTCATGATCTGGTAGAGCGCGCCGTGCACCGCGATCACAAATCCCACCATGCCGTCCCTGAAACCCTGCTTCCTGACATAGGAGCGGAAAAACCTGTCACAGGCCTTCCAGAGCATCTTTGCTATGCCAATCTTTCTATTCTCATTATACCATTTCTCTGCCTCAAGGTCTGTCTGTCTGTTCAATCCGTAAAAAAGGTCTGAAAAATCCGCATAGCCCTTGTGTATGATATCTTTTTTCAAATGGCCGCACTTGCCGTCGAGGATTACGCAGGGGTGCACGCCCACTTCTTCATATTTAAACTTCGACTTTTTAAAAAGCCTGAGCTTTCCGGCCGGGTACCAGCCGCCGTACCTCACCCAGTAATCGCCTATGTAGGTCTGAAGCGGGATGCTGTAGGCATTGAACTCGCTCTCCTGCGAGATAGCCTCGGCTATCTCTTTTTTTAATCCCTCCGTAACTGTCTCGTCCGCGTCCAAACTCAACACCCACTCGTTTTTTGCCTTCTGATACGCCCAGTTCCGGTGCACGCCTTCCACATCCATCCGCCTCTGAAAGATCTTATCCGTATATTTACGGGCCAGCTCAACGGTCTTATCATGGCTAAGATCATCCACTATGATATGTTCATCTGCCCAGCCCTGTGTGCTCTTGAGGCAGTCCTCAATCCTTTTTTCTTCGTTATAAGCGATCGTGACTACTGATAAAGGGATTCTAGTCATCTTTTCCTCTCGCATACAAATATAAAATTCCTTGCAAAATAAAATGGCGTAAGAAAATAAAGAAACAACTTCCTGAAAAACTTTCTCAGCGAACGAACCTTTCCGTCCTTGAAAAACACGGGGACCTGGTTATGCTTAAATGCCTTTAAAACCTTAAGTTGATTCTGTTCCAAAAAATGCCTCCATTCATTAAAACTTGCCTCGCGCTCTATTATCTGAAATCCCTTATCTTGAGGCCCTCCCTTAAACAGGATATCCAGAAGCCTATGCATTGAGAATTGATTTGGAAGAAGAATCACGGCCTTTCCATTATCCTTTAAGAGTCCCGCGATCTCCCTACAGCCTGCTTCAGGGGATCCAAAATGTTCCAAGCTCCCCAGACAGGTCACGTAATCAAACTTAAAATTAAAACATATCCTTTCTCCTTCGCTCAAGGCAAGACGTGAACGAGGACTGTTCATCCTCGCCTTCTTCAGGCTCTCTTCGGACATATCCAACCCGAATGTATTCGCTCCTTTCTTCTCCGCCTCTCTCAACAGGATCCCTTCTCCACAAGCAACATCAAGCAGCGTCTTTCCTTCCAGATATCCAAGAATAGAAACAATGAGTTTATAGTAATGCTCGCCTTCGCGCAATCCATGCTGCAAAAAAATCCTGTCATAATGATCCGCTACTTCTTTTTTGGACCTTGTCTTTCTGTTCATATCAACTTTCTATCTTGCCCTTAATATCTTGATATTTGTATACGACCTCACTATGCTATAATTTTCATCAAGGTATTCCGTGACCTCGTCGAGATACATCCCAAGGACCGGCCTGAATGGCTCAAGCCTCGAAAAATTTGTCGCACAGATAACATATCGCGGTTTCTCGCGCTTCAAATCAGACATGAGCTCTTCAAACCACGCTGGATGTAAAAATGAGAACTCTGCTGTGTAAAACCTGCCCAGAGGAGGCCTATCAGTAAAGAAATTGTAGGCGCCGAGATCCGGAAATGTAAAAACTGTCTCGCGCTCGTCTGTATACAATCTGATATATTCCACTGCCAGGTCTATATCCCTTGCCTGATGGCTGGGTACGATCACGCCTTTTGCGCGGCCAGATTCTATTGCCAAAGGCTCAGGTTCACTATAAGGAATGGCTGTATGCCTCCTGTCCGCCACAAGACTCTTTACTTCCTTAAAAATAAAAAATCTCTTGTTGTATTTGTAGAGCGAAAACACGACTGAATAAAGCGGCACGAGTACGATGAATAAAACAGCCAATGCCTTTTTCAAAAAGGCCGCTGACTTTATATTTTTAACATAGATATACGCGCGCTCTAAATAAAAGAACATCAGCAGCAATAGCGGCTGAAGCGCAATCCTGTATTGCGGCCCTTCTATGTCCCTGAAGGCAGCTTTATATAAAAGCAATCCGTAGATAAATACCGGTATCATTGCAATATCAAAAAGCGTATTGTTCCTCTTTATAATCCTGAAAAATAAATAAATGCCCACCGGGACATACAGGAGGGTAGGCAGTGTGTATTTAAAATTGTGATTTGTCGGCGAAAAGGCCAGGAGAAACTCCTTGAAATTCCTGGGTGTTTCAAAACAGAGTGCCGGGTCAAAGACATCTGTCCTGCAAAGCGCGATCAATGTAGTCTTCAGCGTGGATACAAAAGGGATAAAGGCGCTATGGGAGACCAGATAAAATATAAAAGGAAATGAAACTATAAGGATCCCTATAATATAAGTAAATAAGGGCCTTATAGCCGTCTCTATATCCTTTTCAAAATATGCAAAGAAGCAGATCATTGCGATAATCGAAATAATACTAAAGGCCCCTATCTCAAAACTTGTCCAGAAGCCGATGCCGGACACTATTCCAGCAAGAAATAACCACAGCGTCTTCCTTGTCCTTAGAAAATTTACAGCCAGAAGGATCGCCAATATCCCGAACCCGAACCGTATCCCGCCCCATACAGCAAAGGTAATCCTTGGAAATGTCCTGGCTACCAGAACCAGTGCAAAAAGATAAGCAAATCCTCTTGTCTTAAAAATCTTCAAGGCAAAAATCGCATAGATTATCAGCGTCAGGACCGTGCCAAAATAAAAATACGCGTTCAGCACCCCGATGTGCTTTCCGAAATGTTCCATCAAATAGGCAGGCATCAATATCTCAAGGGGCCCCCTCAGCACAAACATATCCCTGTAAAACACCTTTCCATGAAAGAATTCGCTTATCTGCGGGAGATAGATCCCTGTCTCGTAAAAATTTATAGCGCCATGCATAAAATGCGGCTGCAGCGTAACCACCGAGACAATCAGCGCAAGCGCTAACCAATCTAAAATTGCCGCCCTATTATTCTCCATATCCCCTTCCCAAAATACTTGACAAAAAAGTCATTGACTAAAATGTAAACTTATTTATGGCACATGGCCATGAAGTCAACGCAGTGGCGCAGGCCCTGTTCCTTCCAGACAAATTCAGCCACTGTTATATTATTATAAAACCCGCTGACAAATATACCAAGTTTTTTCAACCGCTCGTAAAACCTGAGCCGCGGCCCGTAAAAAAGGCCGTGTATCTCGTATTCCGGGAATACCCCTTTTATCAATGAGTCAAATTCAGCGTAAGTAAATTCCTTGATATGAAAAGGGTTTTTTTCGTATGGCCGGTTCGGCTTTTTATTCTTATCCAGATTCAAAGTGGAGATAAACGCAGTACCGCCCTTTTTCAATACCCTATTTATCGCCTCCAGGGATTTTACCAGGTCTGCCTCAGGGATATGCTCGATCACATGGAAGGCCACGACTGCATCAAAGACCTCATCGCTGAAATGCAGATCCCCGCACGATGCCTGCCTGAAATCCAGGGTGTTCCTTTTATATTTGGCGCTGGCAAGCTTTACGTTTTTCTCCAGGGCATCTACTGCCATTACGCTATTGGCATGGCCCGCAAGAAAATCCGCGCCGTATCCGTCGCCAAAACCTATTTCCAGCACGTCCTTTGCCTTTAAATAAGGGAGCGCAAAGTGATAGGCGCTGAGATGCCCTGCCAAAAACTTGGGCGGCGTCTCTTCAGGCAATATGCCGGAGCCTCCTGGTCTTAGACTTTCGTGTATCGTCATAAAATCTTAAACCTATCCTTAATAATATCCAGCATCTGGCGTGTCCGCTGCACATATGTATGCTTCTCTACAGTAAGGGCGTAGCCCCTCTCTGCTATCTCTTGCCTCTCTTTATGGTTGGTGAGATAATGATCTATCGTTCTGAACAGGTCTTTTGGGCCATCGAATATCACTATATTCTTCCTGTCTATGAATCCCAGCCTTTCAGCGCTGTCGTCCCTCAATCTCTTCATAAGAAGCATGGCCCCGCACGCCATGATCTCATAATTCCTCATGGTAAAACATTCGCCCCTGACAGGAAAACTAAAACCTATCTTGGATGAACTGTATATCCTGCTCATTTCCATGTGATCAGCAGGCCCTATCAGGCTATTCGGATATCTCTCTCTTATTTCCTGAAGATAAAATTTTCTGGGTACCCCTCCGTCTGTCCCCACAAAACCTATATCGCAACTCCTCTCAATACTCAACCTCTTGTGTATCTCGGTATCGCAGCCCGCGTTCATCCATATTATCTCAACAGGGGATCTTTTTCTGAGTATATCTATCTCTCTCCTCATGGGGCAAAATACAAGATCATACGCGCCGCCATATATATGTCTTTTTATCTTCTTAAAAGGGCCTTTTAAATGCACATCTGAAACATAATAGATCCTGGGCGAAAGGGTCTTGGGAATAAGATAATCGTAATACCCGTCATCTATACGAAAATAAAGATCAAACCCGGGTTTTATTTTAGCCATGTCCTTTGGCCAAAAATGCTCTACATCATGACGTAAACTCTTAAGCGCCTTTTCAAAATAAATACCCAGTGTATCGGACCGTTCTTTGCTGAATATAAGCGAGATCTTCATATGTTAAACAGGGGCTTTCTTTCTACTTTGATTTTCTTGAATATTTTCTGTAATCTAGCTAGGCGGCTGTAAGTCTTTTCTTTGCTTGCAAATAATAGCAGCTGTTTTCTTAAAAATATATTCAAAAAAATATACATGAACAAAAATGGGGTAAAACCCTTTTCCGGAACAAAGATATTATTTATCCCATAATGCCTTGTTATCATACGCCTTACCTTTTTACCGGGAAAGCCTTTTATAATAACGGTGGATGGAACCTTTCTACTAATTAACTCCAAAGAAAACTCTCTCATGTGACGCCATCCAGAGTCGCAAGCAAGAATATATTTTTCAGCCATAATTATATTATTCCGATCCTTCAAACAATGTTTTTATATTTTCAAAAATCATACCTATGTACCTAGCCACTTATGAAAAGTAACGCATGTTGAAATAACCTTAAAATCATGCTTATTGTGAAGCCTGAAAGATGCTAAGTTTCGCATACTGATTCCAGAATCTATAATATCCAAACCTTCTTTCCTATGATAATACATGAGAGCAGTAAAAAAATCAAACCCTAAACCTTTTCCTCTTTTTTCAGGGTCTACTAAACACAACTTCCACATAGCAAATTGAGTATTAAAATACTTTCTAAGGTCATTTTTATAATAAACCATAAAAGCTGCTGGTTTGTTTTTAATATCAAGTACTAATATTTTTTGTTTGTGGTCTGTGAAAGCCGTCGAAATCCATTTTTCATAAAGAGACTCTGCTTTATCCTGAGGGATACAAGGGTCGGCATGAAACCTTTGGGTAACAAACGCACCCTTAGCAAAATGGACCATTTTAGATAAATCCGAAGAAGAGGCTAATCTTAGCTTATAAGGCCGCTTTTTGAATTTACCAAGGCTGTCCAAATCATATTTGTTATATATCCGGCTTCCAATATAACCAAATCCGCATTGTTCTAAACTATGTATAACTGAAAGGTCCAGCGCTGATACCCTAATTGAAACAAAACGGACATTAGAAGTTTTGCACCAAAGATGTAACTGTTTTAAAATAGCACCTGCTACATTAAGTTTATTGAAATAATCCGACTCTTTTATTATTATTGAATCAATTATAGCCACTCTGTAGCCAAAATGGTCTGTATCCCATTTTGATATCTTAAAGGTTGCCATGCCAAGAATTTCTCCGGAAAAAGAAAAAACTGCAACACATTGAGCATCATCATGGGCTAAATATGCTTTTATAGAATCTAATATAAATTTACGGGACATCTCGATTGGCAAACTTGGATCTTCGCAATATCTACCATATCTGTACTGCTTAAGCAAATTGCTCAAGCCTTCATCTTCTATTTTTGGGTTAACCTTTATCTCTAGATCCATAAATATAACTGGCTACTCCTTGCCAGGCCACCTGCTGCTAATATCACAATCCTCATAACTTATATCTATTTTCTGTTACGATAGTATTCTATGGTTCTTTTTAATCCTTCCTCTATAGATATCTTCGGCCGCCAATTAATGCATTTTTTTACCTTAGTTGTGTCCGGAACACGCCTTGGTATATCCTCGTAGCCTTTGCCAAATACCTTTTTATGCTCTATAAATTTGAACTTTGATTTAAACCCGCCCACCTTTTTCATGATCTTCGCGAATTCATACATACTGTATTCTCTTGGCGTCCCTATGTTAAAAACCTGATTCTCCGCTTTTTTATAAAATGCTAATTTTATAACAGCGTCTATCGCGTCATCAACATAGATAAACGTCCTTGTCTGTTTTCCGTCACCATGAACAGTAATATCCTCGCCATTCAGAAATTGTTTTAAAAAAATAGAGACCACCCTGCCGTGGCCCAGGTCATCAAGCTTGGGTCCATACACATTGAAAAATCTATAGATAATAAACGGCACCCTTTCTTCCTTATGCAAGGCAAAAAGATAATGTTCGCACGCCGCCTTTGAGGTAGAATAGCACCATCTATTTATGCTGGTAGCGCCCAGCACCCTATCGTCGTCCTCGCTCCAGGGGACATCCTTGTTTCTGCCAAATACCTCTGACGTAGACGAAAACACTATCTTCATCTTGTTTTCGGCCGCTATCTTAAAGATATTTATAGCTGCCAGTAAATCCACCTCCATGACATTGAGGGGGTTGGTGACATACTTAAGGGGGTCTGCGATCGCAGCCAGATGAAAAATCATATCCATATCTTTCATCTGGTGCTTCATTAAAGAGAGGTCACATACTGAATCCTGGATAAATGTGAACTTCTTATCAGACACAAGGTGTTCGATTTTCTTGCCGTCTGCCATGTCAATAGCAGTCACCCTATGCCCCTTCTTAAGCAGTTCTTCGCATATATAGGAACCCAAAAAACCCGCACCGCCAGTAACCAATATCTTCTTCATCTCGCCATTCTCCTAATCTACCTGCTATATATACTAAATTTACCTTATAGACTAAGTATAGATTTTATCACAAAAACTGCCCTAAAAGCAATAGATTTAAGATAGTTAAAAGGGGTGGGTCAGGTACGGGGACCTTTACATGTTTTGGGCTTTTTTGTGCGGAAAAAGAGATGGTTTATTGTATTACCTGCAAACGTATCCGGGGCATGGTTGAATATTATTCATAGAACCCTCTCGACAAATGACTTTATCCCAAAGATGGCCCTATGCAAAAACCCCTCTATAAATAAAAAGAAGAACTGATTCCTGAAACGAAATCTCGCTATTGGATGATAAAGAAGGAATATTATTCTCATGTATAGTTTTGTGAATTTATAGCTGACATTCTGATTTGCAAAATATGAAACAAAACTCAGGGCCTGCACCCTTTTTATCTCTTTTTTATTCAGCCAGTTGGGATACTTCTCAAGCCATCCGTCAAGTTGGAGGTATCTCCATTCCTCCAGGCCTTTAGGTTCTTTAAATCCGTACTCAAGGGCCAGTTTATAAAATTCAGTCCCCACGATAGGCGCGAAAACAAAGAATAAGGTATAGGCATTTTTATTTTCTCTGCAGAGATTGATAGCAAAATTTACGCTCTCTCCGACCTCTCTCTCTGTCTCTGTCGGGAATCCTGCCATAAAGGTGTACTTTGCTATAATCGGGTAATGGGCCAGTTTTTTGTTGGCTGAGGCAATGGTATCCAGGCTTTCATCTTTTCCTATAAACTTATTTACCCTCTGGCTTCCGGATTCAACGCCTATATCCAGATCATGGCAACCGCTCTCCAAAAGAATCTTCATATCGTCGTCGGTTAATTTATCTATTGCGTCCGCCCTGATACCCAAAGTCCCCCACCTGATCTTTTTATCCATAGAGGCCAGCCGGCCAATAAGCTCTCTGAACCTGGACAAGCTCCCGGCCAGATTGTCGTCCTGAAAATATATATTGGACATACCATATCTTTCCTGCAGGAGCTTCACGTTCTCCATGACCCTTTTTACCGAGAATGGCCTCCAGGTAGGGCTGACCACAGGTGAAGCGCAGAATTTACACCTATAAGGACATCCTCTGCTGGTAAATACAGTAGCTGAACGGCCTTTGCCTATCTCAAAGACGCTATATCTATCCATTGAAAGTATTTCATAGGGCAACATCGGCAAAGAATCCAGATCTTTTATCATATCTCTTTTGCCAGTGTAGATTACGCTTCCCTCTTTCTTAAAATATATACCTTTAACATCATAAAGATCCTTTTTTTCATACAAGGCTTCTGCAATCTCATAAAGGGCGATATCGCCTTCGCCCTCGCATACCACATCAACTAATGGATGTTCAACGGATTGCCTCGGCAAGATGGTCGCATGGATTCCGCCAAGGACAGTTGGAACAGAAGAAACTCTCTTTACAGCCCTTAGGACGTCAAGCATATAGCCTATCTGTTCCCCTGTCATAGATGTAATACCCACTAAAACAGGCTTCTTGGAGAGAAGTTTGACCAGGGTCGTCTTCCATCTCCTGTCCAGGCGCTGATCTAAAAGATCTACTTCGTATCCCTTTTGGCGCGGCACAGCTGCCACAGCAAGCAAAGATTCAGGGAAACGCATAGACATAACATCCCAGGAACCTGTTCTGGGCTGGATCAACAATATCCTCTTGCTCATAGCTCTTTCCCGGGTATAGATTCAGATGCGATCAAAAGAAATGGCAAAAACTTATTCAAAATAGGTACCCTCTCTAGCATCCTCTCAAATTTAAGCACGGATGGAAAACGATTTATTATCTGCGGCGGGAAAAAACCAAAATTTTTAAAACGCGGTGCCGCGTAGCAAGCCGACTCTAAACTCTTTTTCAGAAAACGTCGTGATAATTTCAGCAGGCCTTTCTCAAGATGGAAATCCATATCTTTTTGAAAAAAAGTCTGAAGGATAAAAAGTACATTCAATCTGTTGGGCTCTAAAAAACATATCTTTTTCTTGTCTTTAAATAATTTACGAAACTTTGAGAAGTATAGTTTTATGTTATCTGTGTCCAAATGGTGCAATATAAAAAAACCTACTATAACATCATACCTTCCCTCCACTCGAGCAGCGATATCTTCTATAGACATACAATACGTCTTTAGCCTATCTTCTGCGAGGCCGGCCTTTTTTGCGTCCTTGCGTAATCTCCAAAGCTGCGCTTCTGAAATATCCACGCATGTTACATTAAACCCTTCCCTAAGCAGATGGATCGTAAACCTCCCTGCGCCAGCGCCTATCTCAAGGATCTCATCATCCTTACTGATATCAGTAAAATCGCGCAAATACTTACACAGGTTTTTAGCATACGCATCCTCTGCTCGATAACGTAAATAGCTGTGCTCCTTATCTGTGGAATAATATTTTTCCTGTAACTCTTTCTGCTCCATAAGATTAGGTCCTCAAAAAAATTTCTATTGACAGATATACTATTTTAATTTACCCTAAATGATATGTCAATAAGTATAGTCATTCCGGTATATAACGAAGAAAAAAGAATAATACCTACCTTAAAAAGTATCATAAACTACTTTTCCCAAAAAGAGATTTCATATGAAGTCGTTATAGTAGACGACGGCTCTACCGATAATACGGTCAAGGTGATAGAAGAAATGAAAGATAGATACCCTGAAATCTCTATATTTAAGATGGGCCATAATTCTGGAAAAGGAGGAGCTGTCAGAAAGGGCATGCTAAAAGCTAAGGGAGACTATATTTTATTTATGGATGCCGACAGTTCAACTGCAATAGAAGAATTTGAAAAATTCCTGCCTAGTTTAAAACAGCATAAAGACGTTATAATAGGCACAAGAAAAGCCAAAGGAGCTAATATAATCGAATATCAGCCCTTTTTCCGGGAATTCATGGGAAAGGGTTTCACGTGGCTGTCAAAGGTCGTGACCGGAGCGAAGGTCTCTGATTTCACTTGTGGCTTTAAATGCTTCTCCAGAAAAGCGGCAAAGGCCGTATTTTCAAAGGCCATAATAGATGATTGGTCATTTGACGCGGAGATACTATTCCTTGCGGAGAAATTTGGTTATAAAATCACAGAGATCCCCGTAAGGTGGAAAAACGACAGGGCGTCAAAGGTAAACATGCTGCGTGACACGATAAATTCGCTAAAAGGCCTGTTGCGCCTTCAGATATATAATATCAAAGGGGTGTATGAAAAATAGACGCATCACATATATCCTTTTAGGATTACTATTAGTATTGGGTCTTTTCCTGACCTTTAAAAACCTATCCAATAATTATCTCTGGCAGGATGAAGGAGAAAGCGCTGTTTACGGAAGAAATATCATCAAATACGGATACCCGCGCGCCTTCGACGGCACAAATCTACTAAAGGCCTATCTTTCTACCTTCGGAGAAAATTATGAGTCCAAATTCCATCCATGGCTGCATTTTTACCTTATTTCCCTATCCCATATTGCTCTCGGCATAAACACCTTTAGCTCGAGGCTGCCGTTCGCGATCTGCGGGTTTCTTTCGATCATCATCATATTCTTTCTGGCAAAAAGATTCTTTAAAAAGGACAGCATCGCTCTGCTTTCGGTATTATTCATCTCGACCTCCATACCGTTTATACTACATGTGAGGCAGTGCAGGTACTATGGGCTGCAGGTATTTCTTGTGCTCGCAATTATGTGGATATATCTAAATATACTTGAAAAAAGGAAGGGGCATCTGTGGACCCTTGGCTTCCTGCTGTGCGCGTTATACTACACAAATCACGGCGCGTTCATGCCTGTATTCGGGACTATATGCATCCATTTCTTCTGGTTCAATAAAGAAAAGGCGTTAAGGAAAAAATTTATCTTTATGTGTATTGCTGTAGTATTGGTGGCGCTTCCATGGGCTATCTACTCTTCTATCTCGCCGCAATATCTCGCCGTCCTAAAACCCATGGTGCTGAAGAAGAATCTTGGATTTCAGATAAGGGTGCTCAATAAATACATCTTCCCTCTATTCTTTTTTGCAGCATTATATGTATTCCGTTCTATAAAAAACAAGGACTGGAGGATCTCCGTCCATAAAGATGATAAGGCAGGGCTTAAATTAATATTGCTCTTTATAGCGATCAACCTTTGCTTCTACACGATAGCGGAACAGCGTACGATACGCTATTACGTGCACATATTCCCTTTCCTGTATATACTCCAGGCATGGATATTTGTAAGGTTTTTTTCAAAAAAGAAAATATTGGCGGGCGCCCTGGCTGCGGTATTTATCTTTACAAATATAGCGCATAACTCCCTGCCATATCTTCTGGAGGCAGGCATGCCGTCCAAGAGCCCTGAAGAAAGAAAAGAATTGATAAAGGAAGTCGATTTCTACCTCCTGGAATATATCTATGAGATCACCCATGACTACGACGGGCCCATCGAAGGGACTGTTGAATTCCTCAGGCAACATGCAAAACCAGGCGATAGGGTAAAGATAGCTTATGGCGACGCCTCTCTGATCTTCTATCTTCCGCACTTAAAAATAGACAATGACCATTTCTTTAACAAAAAGGACTTTCCTGAATGGATCGTGTGGAGGGATTACTGGATCAATGAATATAAATCATATCATAAGGACTACGCCCATCAGATATTAAGCGGGTATGATGAAGAATACGTCCGGGAAATAAAAAAGAGGTACATCGCTCACGAGATCCCATATCCTGATATAATATGGGAGAACAGGCCCGATGACTTAGAGTATCATAAATTCAGGACTGTCAGGGGAGTCAGGAACGTTATAATCTATGAAAGGAGGGATTTGTAATCTAGATCTTTTGTACGCGGTAACCCAATACCTTAAAAAACCCTGCCAAAAATCCTGAATCAGTCATTACCTCGCTAAATCTCTTCTTACGTTTAATGACGCGCCATAATACCTTTATCGCAAAACCAAACTTTCCGATCTCAAATATGCTGAGGGAAGTGTGTTCCGGCATGTCTATTTTCCGGGAAGACTTTCTAAAAATAACCCATACCCAATCGCCTTTTTTTAAAAATTCCCTGACGCCTCTTTTAATAACGTCGAGATTACCCCCTCTATCCTCTCCTATAACATAGACGATCCTCTCTGGCGCGCCCCACCTCTTATTGAAAATCTCCCGGTTCCTCTTAAAACCTTTATTCCAATCCTTTCTTTTCTTAAAAGAGGTGTTTTCTTCATGATGGACATATGCGCCTCGCGCCATCACGCATTTATAACCTGCCCTGATAGCCCGTTTAGAAAAGTCCGCGTCCTCGAAATTTCCCGGGCTGTATATTTCATCAAAATTACCTATTTTTTCAATAAGCGTCCTTTTGATCAACATGCAAAAACCAGTACACATCGCCATCTCGATCCATTTTCCGGAAAAACCCGGCTCAGGGCCTTTTTGTCCCAGATTATTGCTCGCGGGATTGACGATCCCTATGGAGCTGTCTCCTTCGGCTATCAGGATCATCTCCCTCAGCCAGCCTCTGTAAACCGCTGTATCATTATTCAAGATGCACGCATACGGCGCATCCAGAGAAGCCATGCCCTGATTCACCGCGGCCGGAAAGCCCAGATTCCTCTCATTACGTATAAGGGTTATCCATCCTTTTTCAGATAACCCCTTCAGGCATTGGGCTGTTTCAACACTGCTGGCATTATCTATTATAACGATTTTATAGGGCAAGGAAGTGTTTTGCCTTATGCTGTCGACACACTTTTTGGTAAGCCCCGGTTCATCCCAAACCGGGATAATGATGTCACACCTTATATCCGATCTCATGAAATTCGTCCTTTAGCAACCCAATGCCTTTATCAACACCGATAAGCAGTCCCCCTAAAAATTTTCCTGCCTTATCTGTATTAAGGCCGGCCTTTAAAGGCCGCCTCGCGGTTAAATGCAGATCTTTCAATGAGACCTTTTTGATCAATGTCTTTTTTAATCCAAAGATCTCTGAGATCTTGGAGACATAGCTATATCTATCTGTAAAATCTTTTCCCGCAATATGAAATATACCTGTGTGCTTTTTTTCAATTAATTTTATGATCGATCCTGAAAGCGCGCCTGCATAGGTAGGCGTTGAGTAAAAATCATACGCCGCGGAGACCTCTTTATTGTTTCGCATGTTCTGTATTATCTTAACAGCGTAATTTTTGCCGCGGTGATTGACGCCGTAAAGCTGGGCAGTCCTGATTATCAAATAGTCGTGAGAAATACCCCTGACGGCTGTTTCTGCTTCCAGCTTGGTCCTGCCGTATATATTTACAGGCTCAGGCATGTCTTCTTCTTTGTAAGGCCCGTTCCGGCCGTCAAATATATAATCCGTGGATAAAAATACCAGCCTAGCGCCGCATGCCCTTGTTTTTTTTATTACATCCAGCGTGCCTTTTATGTTTACCTCTTCGGCAAGGCCGGGCCTTTTTTCGCACAGATCCACGTCCGTGATGCCCCCTGCAAGGATCACGACCTCTGGATTGAAAAAATTAAAGACCTTTTCGATGCTTTTTCTTTGCCTTAAATCCAGGCGGAAAAGCCCCTCATGCTCATGGGAACAATACGTGCCCAGGATATCCCACTTCTTTTTTATCACATCATTATACAGCCTGCTTCCCAACACCCCGGAAGCGCCGACCAGCAGCAATTTCATAATACTCCATCCCAAAAGTTACAGTATGCCAGCAAGTGTCTCTACTACATACCCGATCTCTTCTTCGCTCAGTTCAGGATACATCGGCAGACTCAGGATCTCCCCGCAGCATCTCTCCGAAACAGGGAAATCGCCTTTTTTGTGGCCAAGGTCCTTGTATGCCTCCTGTAGATGTATTGGTATCGGGTAATGTACCAATGTGCGCACGCCATTGTCCTGCAGCTTCTCCATTACCTTGCCTCTATTTTTCACCCTTACCGCATAAAGATGATAGACGTGCCTTGCGTATTCTGCCTCGTACGGCGTAATTATATCCAGCTGTTTCTCTTTGAATAATTTTGTGTAAAGCGCGGCGTTTAGCCTCCTTTTTTCATCCCATTCATCCAGATGCCTGAGTTTGATCCTTAGTATTGCAGCCTGCAGCGTATCAAGTCGTGAGTTGTATCCCTTCATGATATGCTCGTACCTGCCTTTTCTTCCGTAATCGCGCAGGAAGACGAGTTTTTCTTTTATCTTTTCTGAGCTTGTCATGACCATGCCGCCGTCACCAAAGGCGCCCAGATTCTTGGTCGGGTAAAATGAAAAGCAACTCGCGTCTCCAAAGCTGCCTACCTTTTTATTTTTATACAACGCCCCGTGCGCCTGGGCGCAGTCCTCGATGACCTTTAGGCCGCGCTTTTTGGCAATCTCCATCAACGGGTCCATGTCCACGGGATGCCCGTAAAGATGCACAGGCAGGATCGCCTTTGTCTTAGCAGTGATCGCCTTTTCTATCTTCGAGATATCAATGTTGTAGGTCTTTTCATCTATGTCCACGAATACAGGCCTGGCGCCTGTCATGGATATAGCAAGCGTAGTGGCTATATAGGTATAAGGCATGACTATTACCTCATCCCCTTTTCCGATGCCGCAGGCAAGGCACGCCAGGAACAATGCGTCTGTACCGGAATTTACACCTACGCCGTATTTGACGCCGCAATATTCGGCGAATTCCTGCTCGAAAAGCTTTACATCCTCTCCGAGGATAAAACCGCCTGACTGCATGACCTTTTCAATCGGGCCTTTTATTTCTCCCTTTATTGCCTCATATTGCCTCTTAAGTGTAAAAACATCTACCTTCATAAACCCTCCGATAGATACTTTGTAACTGCGTTAAAGACGGTGTTGACTGAAACCCCCTCCAGGCAAATCCTTTTATCGCACTTCGGCAGCTTGAAACGCTTATAGCACGGTCTGCATTCTACGTCTGATGCAATGACCAGATTATCCCTGCCGGGCGGATACGGGCCGTAGACCTTTTCATCCACTGCGCCGAATATAGATAATGTCTTGACGCCCTGACTGGCAGCGACGTGTAGCGGCCCTCCCTCGCTGCAGATCACCATCCTGCATCTTTTGCACAGGGCAGCCATCTCTCTTATGCTTGTCTTTGGCGCAATCAATGGCTTCTCATTCATGAGGCCTGCTATTTTTTCAACAAGATCTTTCTCCACAGGGCCCCATATTAAAATTATCCGGGCGTTGAATTTCTCGACGATCCTATCCGCGAGTTGGCTGAATCTCTCCGCTCCCCACCTTCGTCTCTCAATATTCCCTGCGCCAAAACTATAACCACCCCCAGGCGCAACGCCAATAAGCACATCCTCTGTTTTAATTCCGGATTTTTTTAAAAAGTCTCTTATATGCGCTTTGTCGTCGTCCGTAGGCAACAAGACTGTACCCTTGTCGCATATTGCTTGTCCCTTGTCGCTAACTAGATCCATATAATACTCAGCCACAGGCTTGTCATTGAACCCGTAAAAAGGGATTCTATGCGTGAGGAATCTGCCGCGACCCCTGTAATCAAAGCCCCTTCTCTCTTTTATGCCAACCATCCAGCATAAAAACGCATATTCCTTGCCCAGCGAAAGGTCAAACACCCGGTCAAATCTCTTCCTGCGGATCCTTTGCCAAAAATTGAAAAATTTCTTTATACACTCTATCTTTTTCTTATTCCAGAGCGCCCTGTACTCATCTCTTTCAAACACAAAAGTCTCTGCAACGTCAGGATTGGTCTCGAGCATATCCTTTGTCCTACTATTACATATATAAGCTATATAGCACCCATGATAGGACCTTTTTAAGGCAGAAACCAGGGGAGTCGAAAACAATACATCCCCTATCCCGAATGGGTTTATTATCAGTATCTTTTCCGTCATATGGAAATATTATTGTATCATGAAACCCAAAATTAGACCATACCTTTTTGCCATGCCTGGTTTTTCTGAACGCCTCATTGCAATTACCTGTATTATCTGCTATACTCCTTTTCTATGAGAAAGGACTTTAAGCAGGAATACCAGAAGGCCCAGGCAGAGCTGGCAATGCTCTATGAGATAGGCGATGCCATGCACACCACCCTCAACCTGGAGGAGATCCTTTATATAATACTCACTGCCGTGACGTCGCATGCGGGCCTGAGCTTCAACAGGGCAATGCTTTTTCTGGTAAACGAGAAAGAGCAGCGGCTCGAGGGCAAGATGGGCATCGGGCCTGACAGCGACGAGGACGCAAGCGCGATATGGTCCCATATAGAAAAACACAAGTTGGGGTTTGACGATCTCATAGAGACGCAGAGTAAATTTGAACACCTGAAAAGATCCCAGCTGAATAAAATTGTCCGATCAATAAAATTGCCTATAAAAGAAGAATCCGGCATAATGGCGCTCGCGGTAATGGAAGGCATGCCCTTTGCAATAAATACCGAGGAGGCAAAACAAAAGGCGCGGAATGAACTGCTTGAGCCCCTTAATCTCGAGAATTTTGTCGCAGTCCCCTTAAAGGTAACGGACAAGGTGACAGGCGTAATCGTAGCGGATAACCGATTCACAGGCAAGGCGATAATGCCAAACGACATCCGCATGCTTACGATGTTCGCTAACCAGGCAGGCCTTGCAATAGAAAACTCACGGCTTTACGAAAGGACTGTTGTCCTCTCCAATCAGGACTCCCTGACAGGGCTGTGGCACCACGGATATTTTCAGTATCTTCTGGGGGAGCACGTGAAAATGTCTGCTTCGAAAAAGCAGTGCTTTACCATGCTCATGATCGATATGGACAACTTTAAAGATTTTAATGACGGCCACGGGCATCAGGCTGGAGACGCCATTCTCAGGAACATCTCAGACATATTCAGGGATGTCTCAAGAAAGATAGATATCATCGCCCGCTACGGCGGCGAGGAATTTGCAATAATCCTCCCCAACACCAAGAAGGAAGAAGCGCTGTTCCTGGCTGAACGCCTGAGAAAATCCGTTGAGGAAAAGGATGTTATGAAGGGGCTGACCATCAGCATCGGCGTGGCATCATTCCCTGAGGACGGAGAGAAAAAGGAAGACCTTGTCTCGCAGGCGGACAAGGCGCTGTACGAGGCAAAAAGGACCGGTAAGAACAAAGTCTGCACCTGACCCTGCCCCAAAAAAATCGCTCGTGTCCAAATTAGGTCTGCAATTACCGTCACTAAACGTATTTTGAGATTCGGTTTTACATCGTCATTGCGAGTCGACTTAAAGTATTGACTCAGGAAGCCCGCTTCGCCCGCGAAGCGGGGCGAAGCAATCTCAGCTCACATGAGATTGCTTCGCAGGGTCAGTAAGAAGGGCACCTCGCAATGACGGGGGGCGATTTCTCCATTAGACGCATATTTTGGACAGCTATGGACAAAAATGTAAACTATTTTTTGGCAGCGGGTTCGCGCTTCCTGGCTTCGTGGAACTTCACTGAAACGACCTTAGAGACGCCTGACTGCTGCATGGTGATGCCGTACATCACGTCTGCCATGTCTATGGTCTTCTTGTTGTGGGTGATGATGATGAACTGGGATGTCTTGGTGAATACCTCAAGCGAGCGCGAGAAGCGGTCAACGTTTGACTCGTCGAGCGGCGCGTCTATCTCGTCGAGCACGCAGAACGGGCTCGGCTTTACCTTGAATATTGCAAAGATAAGTGCTATGGCGGTGAGGGCCTTTTCCCCTCCTGAAAGAAGGGATACGTTCTGAAGCCGTTTTCCCGGAGGCCTTGCTGCTATCTCTATGCCTGACTCCAGGACATTGGATTCGTCCAGGAGTATCAGTTCGCCGTCCCCGCCGTTGAAAAGAAGCTTAAAGAACTTCCTGAACTCCACCTGTATACTCTTAAATGTCTCGATGAAAAGGTCTTTCGTGATCTTGTTTATCTTGGCTATGGCCTTTAAGAGCGCATCCTTTGCCTTTAATAGATCATCGCATTGATGGGTCAGAAACGCGTATCTGTCGCGGAGCTCTGTCTGCTCCTCGATGGCCGCCAGATTCACGGCTCCCATGGAATCCAGTTTCGCGCGTTTCTCCTCCACCTCGTTCTTGAGCTGTGACTGCTCTATGTCCTGCCAGTCATTGGCAATCTGCACCTCGTCCAGGTCGAGTTTATAGACATCCTTTATGCGCTGTTTGAGACTGGTTATGCTGTAATTGGTCTCTGCCTTTTTAAGGTCTGTCTCGTGCAGGCTGGAACGAAGGTCATTGATCTCTTTTTCTGACTGCCTGAAAACACCCTCGCTGCGCTCTATCTTCTGCATTATCTCCTTATACGCCTCTTCCACACCGCCGAGTTCTGTATTTTTATCAACACTATTCATGGAAAGTGTTTCTATATTCTTCTCGAGATCCCATATCTCCTGTTCCAGCTCATTTACCTTGACGATAGAATCCTTTACTTCGATCTTTCGCGACTCCAGGCTGTCCTCCGCATCCTTTAAAGAGGATTCCAGTATGTTAAATGTGCTGGACAGGCCTTCTTTTTTGCTCTCCAGGGAGCCAAGTTCTGTCCTCTGCTCCGCAATCTCTATGAGGAGCTGTTCTTTTTCCTTTGTGAATTTCACGATCAGGTCTTCGCTCGTCTGTATCCTCTGTTCGTTAAGCTGGGCATCTTTTTCTGCCTGGGCCAGGGCAATGGCAACAGAGGCCTCTTCCTCCCTGAGCATCTTCATCTCAGTGGTCACCTCTTCTATCTCGAGGTTTACAAGAGAGATCTCGTCCATGACGCCTTTTATATTTTCTTCAATATTGGAGCTCCGGCTCCTGGCATTGGCAAGGAGGATCTCTTTTTCATTCAAGTTCCTGCTCAGGTCCCCTAATTTGCTTTCTAACGCGGATTTTTTCTCCTCTGCCTTCGATCTTTCATCTTCTGCCCTTTGGGAATCTTTCTCGAGCACGGCTATTGCCTCTAAAAGCTCCTTTATCTGCGCGTCTCTATTTATGAGGGTGACGCCTTCTTTTGCCGCGCCGCCTCCGGAGATAAAACCGTTACGGACGATCTCTCCGATAAGCGTCACAAAGGCGCATTCTTTTGCCGAGCGGTTTTGTTTTAAAACATATTTTGCATCTTCCAGGTCCTTTACTATGAAGATATTTTTCAGGAGATCCTTTAACACGGGCTTAAGCCCCTGGTCTGCGTCTACGAAATCTACTGCCCTGCCCAGGACCTTTTCATCATTTAGATTTGCCTCTTTTACCTTTGCGGCGGTATCAAACGAACCAGGATGCATAAATGAGGTCCTGCCGCATGAATTTTCTTTTATAAAATCAACTGCCTTTTCTGCGGCCTCTGTGGTATCCACGATGACGCACTGCAGGTAATCCTGGAGGGCTGATTCTATGGCTGCCTCGTAGCCCTTGTTCACGCTTAAGAGATTTGCCAGCACATCGCGCACGCCGTCTATGGCGCGTTGGCCTTCGGCCTCTCCGGCCTTTCCCATGATCGCCTTTACGCCTGAAGAAAATCCCTCATACCTTGCCTTTGCCTCTTCGAGCAC
The DNA here is from genome assembly GCA_013202925.1 of Candidatus Omnitrophota bacterium. Classification (GTDB taxonomy): domain Bacteria; phylum Omnitrophota; class Gorgyraeia; order Gorgyraeales; family Gorgyraeaceae; genus JABMRA01. The sequence goes on from JABMRA010000058.1 coordinate 32,377, forward strand.
CTCGAGCCGGGATTTATTTGTGGCCAGTATCCTGTGGGCCTCCTTTGAATCTTCTATTAGTTTTTCTACGCGGCTTGTCAGATCAGAAATGGCCTCAGAGATCTCGTCCTTTTCTTCCTTTAAGGAGGCTGCCTCGCCCTCTATGGAGCTGATTTCTTCTTTGGCTCCGCTGAGTTTGGCATCAAAGGTATTTTTTTCCTCCTGGACAGTTTGCTTTTCTGTATTTAGCCTCTTGAGCCTGGCGTCATGCGTGGTCAGCGTAGTGGAGATCTTCGCTGCCTGGTTCCTTAATCTGGTCTCGTTCGATGCAATGTCTATTACATTTGCCTTTGAGGTGGAGATGGTTGTTTCATTGTCGGTTATGGCCTTTGAGGTCTCCTGCAGTCTCTTTTCTTTTTCTGAGAGTACAGTGGCGCGCTTCGTGTCCTCGCTCTCCAACACAGATAATTTTTCTCTCAAACTCGCCGCCTCTTTTTGTCGAGACTTCACGTTCTCTTGACTTTTCTCTATCTCGGATTCGAGGTCCACGCGCCTCTTCTTTAATTCGGCTATCCTCTCCCTGTTCATGGAAAGTTTATCCGTGGACTTTGATACCCCTGAATCCATCTCCATTATGCCGGATTTGAAATCCATCCTTCTGGTTTCGATCTCAGAGCGTTCCCTGTTCGATTGGGAAAGTTCGATGGAGAGTCTCTGCAATTCTGAATTGAGCGCTGCCTCTTTTGTCCTGAATTCATCCAGGTTATCATTGGTCCCTGAAAGTTTTTGATTCAATATCTCCAATTCTATCCTCGAGATCTTCAGTTCCAGTTCTTTCAATTCCTCGTACCTCTCCCTGTAGCGCTCTGCCTTTTTGGCCTGCCTCTCAATGGAATTTATCTGGCGTTTTACCTCCTGTATGATGTCGTTTATCCTGACGAGGTTCTGCTCTGTGTCATCGAGGCGGCGCATGGCCTCTCTCTTTTTTGCCTTGTATTTCGTGATGCCGCTGGCCTCTTCAAAGACCTCGCGCCTCTCTTCGGGTTTGGAGCTGAGGATCTGGTCGATGCGGCCCTGCTCGATAAGCGAATAGGCGCTGGTGCCGATGCCAGTGCCCATGAATAGTTCATTTATATCCTTTAACCTTACAGGGGTCTTGTTCAGCAGGTATTCGCTCTCGCCTGAGCGGTAGAGGCGGCGGGTGACAGTGATCTCGTCGTATTCGATAGGGAGCATGCGGTCCTGGTTGGCCAGCGTAAGGGAGACCTCGGCGTAGCTCACTGGCTCTTTGCCGTCGGTACCGTTGAATATCACGTCCTGCATGGCCCCGCCGCGCAACACCTTTGCGGACTGCTCTCCCAGCACCCACTTTATGGAGTCGGCAATGTTGGATTTGCCGCAGCCGTTCGGGCCCACAACAGCGGTTACGCCGGGCTCGAACTCCAGGCGTGTCCTCTCGGCAAACGACTTAAATCCGAACAATTCCAGTGATTTGAAATGCATAATTCGTCGTTCGTGATTCGTCGTTCGTGATTCGTGATTTGATACGAGACACGAGCCACAAACAAAAAATCACTATTTTTTTAGTACTTCCTTGAATTTCTTTGTCAATTCCGGCAAGACCTCAAAGAGATCAGCCACTATGCCGTAAGTCGCCACGTTAAAAATCGGCGCATGCGGGTCTTTGTTTATTGCCACTATTATATTCGACGACTGCATGCCCACGAGATGCTGGATCTGTCCTGAGATGCCGCACGCGATATATATCTTGGGGCACACGGTCTTGCCTGTCTGGCCGACCTGATGCGAATAACTCTTCCACCCGGCATCCACTGCGGCCCGGGAAGAGCCGACTGCGCCGCCCAGGACCTTTGCCAGGCCCTCTATTAGTTTAAAATTTTCCGGTTTCTGCAGGCCTCTTCCGCCTGAGACAATGATGTCTGCCTCTGTAAGATTAACTGTCTCCTCTATTTCCTCAACGATATCCAGGAGTTTTGTGCGCGAATAATATGTGTCGCCCTCGTAGCTGACCTCGATGATCTTGCCTCTGTGGTGATTGTTTATTTCGGCCTCCTTCATCACCTTGTGCCTCACTGTTGCCATCTGGGGACGGTGATTAGGGCAAATGATCGTGGCCATGATGTTGCCGCCGAACGCGGGACGTGTCTGCAGGAGCAGGCGATTCTCTTTGTCGATGTCCAGGCCTGTGCAGTCTGCTGTAAGGCCTGCATGGATCCCTATTGCCACGCGGGATATCATTGACCTGCCGATGAAGGTTGCGCCGCAGAGGACTATCTCCGGCCTGTACTCCTTTATCAATTTGACCAATGTCTTTGAATAGGGTTCGCTCTGATAATGTTTGAGCTTTGGCGAATCCACATGGTAGACCCTGTTCGCTCCCCGATGAATAATCTTCTGCGCCTCCTGCTTCATGTTCTCGCCCAGGAGCACGCCGCACAGATCAACGCCGAGGATGTCCGCAAGTTCCCTGCCCTTTCCCAGAAGTTCGTACGAGATGCTCTGGATAACGCTGTTTTTCTGCTCGCAAAACACCCAGATGTCCTTGTGCTCTTCGAGTTTTTTTGGAAAATCTATGTCTGACGGGCTTATCTTGGTAAGCACTATCGCATCAAATTTGCACGGTTCTATGCAGGCGCCGCACAGGGTGCATTTGTCCAGGTCAATGACTGCCTTTTTCTTCACCCATTCAATGGCTGCGAAAGGACATGCCTTGATGCACAGCTTGCAACCCGTACATTTCTCATTAATAATCTTTATCGACATATAATCACCAGAAAAAACCGGTGTTTGTGGAAAGTGTAAGGTGAAAGGTGAAAAGCAAGTCTTGCACTTTTCACTTTTAACCTTTCACTAACTTAGATCACCTCGTTCTTTAACAGCCCGACGAGTTTCTGACTGATCTCTGCGGCATCGCCCTCTAAGATCTGGCCCTTTTTCCTGGGCGGCGGCGTAAATATCTTTACTACCTTTGTAGGAGAACCATTGAGCCCTATCAGATCAGGGTCGAGGTCCAGGTCCTTTGCCTCCCATTTTTTTATCTCAGCCTTTTTGGCGCGCATCTTGCCTTTTAAAGACGGCAGGCGCGGCTCATTTATCTCTTTTACAACTGTAATAAGACACGGCATCGGCGATTCAATGATCTCATAGCCCTCTTCGGTCATGCGCTCTGCGCGCATATGTTTATTTTCGGGGCCGAGATTCACCTCCTCGATCTTCTTCACGTATGTAATCTGAGGGATGTCGAGGTGTGATGAGATCCCTGGCCCTACCTGCGCGGTATCGCCGTCGATCGCCTGTTTTCCGCAGATCACCAGATCATAATCGCCTATTTTATGAATGGACCTTGAAAGCGTATAACTTGTAGCCCATGTGTCACTGCCTGCAAACGCGCGGTCTGAGACAAGTATTACCTCGTCAGCGCCGAGCGAGACTGCCTCGCGCAATGCCTCTTCTGCCTGGGGCGGCCCCATTGTCAGGACAGTCACCCTGCCTCCGAACTTTTCCTTCAGGCGTATGGCCTCTTCGATAGCGTACATGTCAAACGGATTTATGATAGACGCTACCCCGCTCCTGATAAGCGTGTTTGTCTCAGGATCTATCCTTACATCTGTTGTATCAGGGACCTGCTTAATGCATACTATTATATTCATCGTCTAAATAGCACCCCAAAATGCTTGCCCATTTAGTCCTGGACTGAAGTGTCAAGCATTCGTTAGGCGGCCTTTTCCTTTAACAGCGCATTCGCTATGATGCCGCGCTGTATCTGATTCGTGCCTTCGTATATCTGCGTGATCTTTGCGTCGCGCATATACTTCTCAATAGGATAATCCCTCATGTAGCCATAGCCGCCGAAAAGCTGCACGCAGTCGGTCGTGACCTTCATTGCCATGTCTGATGCGAAAACTTTTGCTATTGCGGAATCCTTGGAGACCTTCTTGACGCCGGCGTCTATCATCCTCGCGCAGGCGTATATCAATGCCCTTGCTGCCTCGATCTCCGTGGCCATGTCCGCCAGCATAAACTGCACGCCCTGGAACGAAGAGATGCTTTTCCCAAATTGCCTGCGCTCCTTAACGTACCCAACGGTTAAATCCAGCGCGCCCTGCGCAATGCCAAGCGCCTGAGAAGCCACGCCCGGCCTTGACTGGTCGAATGTCTTCATTGCCACGATAAATCCCATGCCCTCTTTGCCCAAGAGGTTCTCCTTGGGGATCTTGCAGTCTGTAAAGACAAGTTCTCTTGTGGCAGACGCGCGTATGCCCATTTTATCTTCCTTCTTCCCAAACTCAAATCCCTCTGTGCCTTTTTCAACGATAAATGTGGCTGCGCCGCGCGCGCCCTTTGAGCGGTCCACCGAGGCCACTACTGTATAGACCTCCGCCTCTCCGCCGTTTGTAATCCACTGCTTGGTGCCGTTTAATACATAATGGTCGCCTTTTTTCGCGGCTGTAGTCGCAACAGCCGCTGCATCGCTACCTGCGCCTGCCTCGGTCAATGCAAATGCCGCCAGTTTTTTTCCTTTGGCTATGTCAGGAAGATATTTCTGCTTCTGTTCGTCGCTGCCGAACAGGATGATCGGATATGTCCCGAGCGCAGTCGCAGCCAATGCCAGCGAAATTCCGCCACAGGCCTTGGACAACTCCTCTGTCGCGATCACCAGGTCCATTGAGCCGCCGCCAGTGCCGCCGTATTTCTCCTCGATGTAGATGCCGAAGAGGTCGCTGTCTGACAGGACCTTTACGATGTCCCACGGAAACGTGCCCTCAACATCATACTGGGCAGCAACAGGCCTGATCTTCTCTTTTGCAATCTGCCTCGCTAAATCTCGAATCATTATCTGTTCTTCGGTTAATAGATAATCCATGACCTGCCTCCCTATTTTATATTATAGACCAATGTCTTTGCTTTGCCTTCGCGGACAATATCTACATTTAGCGCCTTGATATTTCTATCTGACTTCAGATCCATGCATACCTTGAATATGCCGTAGAGCGTGTTGACCGGCCGGCCGTTTATGCCCTTGATCAGATCGCCCTGTTTTATGCCGGTCCTTTCTGCAAGCGCCGCAACAGCCAGGTTCTGAACCAGGAACCCTTCTCTATTTAAAACAACATCCCCTAATCCGCAATTGAATTTCAAACTCGGGCCTTCCCCAAATCTAAACTGGGGCCTGACGCCTTTTATCACCGAGACGAGCGTCTCTTCTGTGTTGGAAATGGCCTCGGCCGCGCTCTTTTTGTCAACGGCCCAGGCATCACGCCCGACCTTCTCGATCTTTATATTTTCAAAAAGCCCTGCCTTGATCTTTTTGCTGTCGCTGTTTCCGGCCCGGGGGGATTTAAACATCTCCATTTCCTCCCCTGGAAGATCCTTTAATAAGGCGTCCCTGTCGTATGCCTTTCCAAGCACTATCCTGCCGCCTTCCATATCCATGACAATAAAATCTTCTGCGCCGCCTTTGCCGGATTCCCTGGAATCCTTATATCTGTATTCCAGGACCGCTGACTCCACTGTCTTTTCAAAGATTATCTCAGCGCCCTCCAGCGGGATCCGCTCGCCCGGATTTACCGTATAATTCTCTTCTGAATTAACGCCTGTCAGTATAAGCATGTCTTTCTTTATATCCTTTATGCGCAGGCAGTTTGTTATGTCGCTATTGGAACAAAATATATCGCCCTTGGTATACAGCCTTTTTTTTCCGCCATCCATAATAGCGACTGCGTACCGGGCAGGTTCCCCGTCTGTAATGGTCCCGACTACGCCTGCGTCATCGCCGCCCCTCGCATCTCCTGCAGCGGCAAAGGAACCTAATATGAAAGATAGCATTAATATTGTAACTATATATCTTAAATGGCGCATGTCTTTTTGATTATATCAATTATTTCCCGTTCGTCAAGTCAAAACGTGCTGTCTGCCACCCAGGACAGCATAACTACTCATACCTCACCACTACACTGAACTCTGCCTCGTCTTTTTTCATTGTCCGCGGAAATGCAGGGAATGGCGCGACCTGTTTGACGCAATTGACTGCGGAGCGGACAAGCGTCAAATCCGGATTGTTCAATACAACAGGGCCCCTTGTTACAAAACCCTCTTTATCCACTGTAAACTGCAGATCCACCTCGCCTTTGAGGCCGGAGACATCCTGACGGGCTGCCGCGGCATTTATCTCGTCTCTTATTGCCAGGAAGTAATCCTCGTAAGGCGTCCTTCCCCTGACAGGGGAACTGGCTGATTTTTTCCTTGTCCTGTATCGAGGCTCGGGTCCTTTTGTGGAACGCGCAAGAGAGATGGTCTCCCATTGCTGCTTCGGCCTGGTCCTGCGCGCAGCATGGCCTCTGTCCTCTCTTGCCTCTGCCGGTTTCCCATCAAGCATCTTTGAAGCGTCAAATTTTAAATCATCCGACTTTTCGATATTGCCATATGCCTTTTTCTTCTTCCATTCGTCGAGATAAAACTGCGCCTCCCCTGTTGTCCTATCCCCCTCTATGATATGCGGCGTAAGGAATATCACGAGCTCTGTCTTTTCCTTGCTCTTTCCTGTCGTGGAAAATAATTTTCCCAGGAGAGGGATGTCGGAGAGAAAGGGCACCTTTTCCTTGTGGTCCACTATGGTATCCTTCATCAGGCCGCCTATTATGAGCGTGGTATTGTCTTTGACAAGCACCGTGGTCTCTACCTCGGACGTGGTGACATACGGGACAACGGTACGGGTCGAGCCGTCGGGATTCGTCAATGTAACTGTCTTTGTGGGATCCGCAGTGCTCACCTCTGGTCTTATCTTCAACTTTATATAGCCCTCTCTGTTTATCTCAGGCGTGACCTTGAGCCGCACGCCCACGTCGACAAACTGGACATGGTCTGTGGTGTGGTATGTGCCGCCCGAGGTGGTCGTTACATCACTCGTGACATAGACCTCTTTGGCGCCTACCAGGATCTTTGCCTCTTCTCTATCGGCTACGGTGATCCGCGGCCTTGAAAGCACATTGGTCTCGCCAAATGTCTTGAGAAGGCTTATCACTGTTGCGTAGTTTCCGCCCACGGAAGCGATCGTCAGGGTGCTCGGCGTGGTGCCTGAGAGGCCGGCAGAGATATTCGTATTGGCTGTCACGCGCACGTCTGCCATCTGGGCCACATCTGCCCAGTCAATGCCGTAACTGTATTTATCCGCGAGCGTCACCTGGATAATATAGGCGTCTATGACCACCTCGCGTGTCTTCTCGTCAAATGCCTCTATCACATTTTTGATATCCTCTATCTTCGCAGGCGTATCCTGCACCACCACCTTATTTGTCCTTTCGTCAAATCTTATACTGCCTATGTCCGGTGAGACCATCTTCTCCAATTTATCCTTTATGGGCTCGGCCTTTGCGTAATCGAGAGGGAAGATCTCTGTGGCCAGCTGAACGTCCATCTCTGAGATGGCATCCGTCATCTGCTTTATATTCTCGGCGTTATCTATCAGGACTATTGTATTGGAGCGGTCGTCCGGGATGATCTTTCCGAGTTTGCTTTTCATCTCTTTGATGCCCTTTGTCACTTCAGACGCACTGGCGTAATCGAGCTTTACGATCTCTGTCTTGGCCTTGTCCCTGAACCTCCTGCCGTGCAGCTTCTCATATTTTCCATTGGTCATGATGGTTATAAGCGTGCCTTCCTGTTCGTAGGCCAGGCTGTTTGTCGAGACGATTATGTCCAGGGCATCCATGACCTCCACGTCCCTGACATAAAGCGTTACCGTGCCCTTCACGTCTTTATCGGCAACTATGTTCAGCCCGCTTTTCTGGGACAGGATCTTCAGGACATCCTTTATGTCCATGCCCTTCAGGTCCAAAGAGATCAATTCTGCCTGGTATTCGTATTGCGCCGTCGCGATGGGTATCGCTGAAAAAATGGATATGGAAAATACGAGCGCACACACAATGATCCTCTTTACCATAACTGCCTCCTTAAATGAGGCCATCATCCGCCTTAGGCGGATGATTCGGCCGAATTTGACCCCCCCCTGTTTCGTTTTGTTTCGTTTTACTCAACAAAACGAAACAAAACGGGGAGGGGTAAGTTCGGTCAAATGAGTTATGTCAATCAAAGATTGACATAACTCATGACCTCTCTTATATTTTTAATTCTATCTCTTCTCCTTTATATTCCAGTATCACTGCGCTTTCCTTTATATCAGAAAGCGTGAATTCTCCGAAACTATCGCCGCGATAAAGAAAATATGTCTTGCTGGCGGCCTTGTCTTCTATCACGGCCTGGTCTTTATCTCCCGCAATGATGCCCAACAGGCTCAGGTCTTCGGCCAGGTCTTTTTTTGAAACAGCGGATTTTTCTTCATACTCATAGACATCCTCGTCAAACTCAAATGCATCAGGCAGGGCCTCTGCAGCATCTTTCCCTTCCGGCAGATCAAGGCCAAGCCCCACATCTATCTCAGGCATCTTATAATTAAAGGTAAATACGTCAACTAAAAAAATCGCCAGCACCAGTATTATCAGGCCGATTAGAATGCCATTTATTTTTGTAAAGACCTTGAGATCCTTTTTGAACCGCAGTTTTCCCTGGGCCTGCTTAATAAGATCCAGGAGCTTTTTTTCAGGGGTCATGCCGGTCATTGGATTAACTCCACCTCCCTGTCGCGCTCTACTATTTCCATTATTATATCTTCTTCCACTGTATTTCTATCCTTCATCACAAGTTCTTCCAGGGCGCTGTGGCAGAGATTGGTTATCTTGCGCGGATATCCCTGGGTGTGCTGGTAGATCAGATCCGTTGCCTTTTCAGTAAACAGCTTCTCTCCTGAATCGTAGCCTGCCTGTTTTAATCTGAAGTCTATCATGTCCTTTGTCTCGTTCACATCCAGGGGATTGAGGATATATTTCAGGCTGACCCTGTCCGCAAAATTCCTTATCCTCTGCAGCCTGGGCAGGAGTTCCATCTGGCCTATGACCACAAGCTGGAGGAGTTTATATTCGTTTGTCTCGTAATTCAGGAGTGTCCGCAGGATTTCCAGGGACGACGGCGTTAGTTTTTGCGCCTCGTCAATGACGAGCACCACGATATTTTCCTCATCAACGCATTTTTTGAACAGGAATCTCTCTATGGCCTCTTTGTAATCCAGGACAGAGCGGAAGGCCGGCCTTATGCCGAACACCTTTGCCAGATACGTAACGAATTGGAACTCTGAATCATAGGCAGGATCGAATATCATGTGCGAGATAATCCCTGTTTCCTTGCTCAATACCTGGATCAGCGCCCTTGACAGGGTCGTCTTTCCAGTGCCAACGTCGCCCAGGATAAGGCTCATGCCCCTTTTTAACCTGACCGCTATTTCGAGCCGCTGGAGCGCCTGCCTGTGGGATATGGACGGGTAAAGAAAGTAAGGGTCTGGGCTTGTTGAAAACGGCTCTTTATTGAGTTTGAGCACCTTGTAATACGGCATACCTGCTTCAGCCTCCTATGAGTTCCTTTATCTCTGCCAGGGACTTGTGCTCCCTGCGCAATGCGCGTATCTTCTGCAGCATCTCCAGGGTCGTATTGTCAAAATATCTAAATTTTGTCTCCGGGCTTCTGCCTATCTCCCTTATCAGACCAAGATTAAGGTAATACTTTATGGTATAAATAGTATGTCCGCTCAACCTCGCCAGATCCTTTATCAGATATATACAATCCATGCCGCATCTCTCCTGTGAAATGCTTGACACTTTAGTCCTGGACTAAAGTGTCAAGTTTATGCTGTCTGAGTAGATAGCGATAGCGCACTCTCTATTTAGAGAGTAAGTATACCTTATGATTCCCGTGCTGTCAAGGTAAGCACGCGCCAAAATGCTTGACATCCGCATAGGCGGATGTCAAGCATTTAGATTATTGGTTTGGATAAGATCAGGGTGCCTTTTAGGCGGGAAGGAACTTCTCCTGTGCCTCTGAGGTCGAACTTCTTTATGCTGATGTATGCGGGTGATTTGATAAGGCCCGCGGCAAACCTATTGATGGCTGAAAAATCGCCCTCTAACTGCAGCTCGATGACGTACTCCTTGTAGAGCCCTTGTTGAATCGCTGGACTTGGCCTTATATTGGCTGTCTTGATGCCCGAAGAATCCGCCTCTTTCTCTATGTAGCCCAGGATTTCTGACATGCCCTTGAGGGACCGCGCATAGGTATTGTATTGATCGATGATGACATCCTTGTCTTTTAATAACCTCAGGCCCTTTTTGAATTCTATGCTTTTTGCGATTATCTCGCTGTCGAGGCTTCTCCATTTTCTGAAAAAGGGCCTGAATACAAGGCCGTACACTATAGCCAGACCCAAAAAAGCCACAGCTACAATAAAGACATATCTCTCGCGCCTTGAAAGATTCAAGCGGATCATAGGTCCTCACCCGTGTTTAAGCGGCAATGGATATTGAAATCAATAAAATCCTCACCTTTTACATTTTTCTTGGCAGCGTATTCGACCTCCGCGCTTTTAAAATATTTTAACCCTTCAAGGGTTTTTACAAATGCGAGGGTAGAAGGCATGCCTTTCGATGTCCCCTTATAAAACACATCCCCCTTGCCATTGTAATCCAGGCCGGATATCGAGATATCCGCAGGTATTAGACTATAGAAACGCTGCAGCATCTCGACGATAAATAGCCCCTCTTCCGTGCGTTCCCTGGCAACATCTGTCCTTTTGATGAACTTATTCAGCCGTTCTATCTCGGACTGCATCCGGACCACCCGCGGCGAAAACACCCCTAGAAATCTCTTTTTCTCATAGATCTTAAAAGAGAGCGCTGCAAAAGATAGTATTACAACAAATGCTGTAAGGGAATACGTTACCAGGTTTGCCTTTCTCTTCTCCAAGCGCATCCTTTTGCCGCTGATCTCCCCAGGCAAAAGGGTGATCTTTGCCGGAAGGCCCGCAGCTGCCAGGTCGTCGGTATATTCGCAAAAACTTGCCGGAATAGTAAAATGTTTTTCTATATGCGGCCTCGCCTCCTGGAGATCCACGCTTGATGAATACGTTACAACAATATTTTCAATCGCAGGCGCGGCCTTTGCCTTTTCATAGGCCAGGACCGAGCGGTCTATCTCTTCCAAAAACCTCTCGCTATTTTTGAATCCCCTTGAAAAGATAGGCCGGGCCTTATCTATTACCATTATCTCTGAATCCTTCTCTCCGATATGGATGACGAAATTTACCTTATCCTGCGCCAGCACGCCTTTTTTTAACAAGAATAGATATAATAATTCGGTATGCAGGCGCACATCATCCACATGGCCCCTGCCTGAGGTGACATCCTGGACTGTGGCCTTATTCGCAACCGCCAGCATGATGGATGAAAAACCAGGCCTGTACGAGCCGAGGATCCGGTATCCCACGACCATCTCCTGCCTCGGATACGGGATATCCTTTACGGCCTGGAAACCCACCATATTCCTGATCTCAGGATCATCAGTAGAAGGTATATCTACAAACCTAAGGAAGACCAAATGCCGCGGGATTACGAGGATGTTTTTTTCTTTGGCCATCAATATTCCTTCCAGTGATAGATCCTGCCTGTCCTGTCTATTACTGCCTCTATGCCCCTGAACGACTCTTTGTCTTCTGAGAAAAATGACTTTGCCCATATCCTGAAGCAGCTGGATCGCACGCTAAATAAGGCAGGGTCCAGCCCTGCTATCATACTGATATCGCTTGCGTCCCTGAATATGCCGTCGTCCTCAGTGCCCTGGTTTCCGTCAGGGCCTCTCCTGTATTCCCATACACCCTGAACCAGGCCCCGGTCTCCCAGAACTGCATAGAGTACCTTCTCGGTCGCGGTATTTATATTGACCCTGGCATCTGCACCTCTATGGATCGTGACAGAATCCCTGATCAACGAAAAGACCTCGCGCGTCATGTCCTCTACCAAAAATAATTCTTCAATGAATTCAAAGCCCTCAGCGCCCTTTTTATTCCTGTAATCCAGGATCTTTCCGGCAATGTAGCCGTCCATGCCAAGCCTGGTAAACTGGGCCTCCTGCAAGGTGCTGCTGTTCAGATTGAGCCGGCTGTCTTCGTCAGAGGCACCGTAGAATACGGTGTCGTCCCTCAATATGAGTTTTTTGGGATCTCCCTCGTCCCTGCACCAGTCCTCATTCAGGCTGTCATACGAATTTGCATCCCTGGCAATCTCCGTAAGCATCTTCATGACGCCTGCCCTTGCCAGATACGTGGACTTTAGGCTGCGGGATTCGTGCCTGGCCAATTTTACGTCACTGGCGGCGCGACGGGAAAGGGCTATGCTCAATATCGCAAGGATGAGCAATATCCACAGGGTAAATATCAGGATGCTGCCTTTTTGCCTTGTCATTTTTCTCCAAGTTCTCCGTGCGGGAGGAAGATCACTTTATTATAAAATCCCTTGCCCTCGTCTGCTGCCATGGAAATCCTCACGCCGGAAGGAAGCGCGCCTTTTTTCTTGCCGTCCCAAAACGCCTGCCATTCAAATTCATTAGATGGTCCTTCTGCCTTGTATGCATAGGCAAATTTTATCTCGTTCACTAAAGGGGAGACCTTTTTAATTTTTTCTTTGGTCCCTTCTATGTCTTCAGAAAAATCCCTCTCTTTTCTTACCAGTTCCTTGAGCCCGGCGCGGCTGTCTATGTTTACACTATAGGTAATGATACAGGCCCTGTCTCTGTCTCCTGCCGGGATGGTTAACGGAAAAACCATTTCTTTGTCAGTGCCGCTGAACGGTATGCCGGAAAAAAAGAAGGTCTCCTTCAATTCCTTCTCTACCCTTAAAAGGGCCAGTCTGACTTTCTGAAGAGACCTCTCATCCTCGCTCCTGCGCCACGTCTTTATCCCCAGATTAAAGGCGCTGTAAACAGCGATGATCACTATTGTAAATATTGTAATGCTGACTATGAGTTCGATAATGGTAAATGCGCTGCGCTTCATTTGAAATATGTCATGATCGAGAGGTCGTATTGCGCGTTTCTTTTGTCCCAGAGGATCTTCAGCGTGACCTCATCGAGCTCCTCTTTCTCCAATTCCACCACATCCATGCGCCAGGAAAAGGCCGAGTCAAAACCGCTCAATGCCCCGGCTGACGAACCTTTTTTTCTTTCAGCATTGCCTGCCTCGTAGATCTTCTCTTCGAGCAAAAGGCCTGCCTTAAAATAATCCTCTGAAGAATCTATTGCCCTGAGGGATATTACAAAAGAATGCAGCGCCAGCAGGATCCCTACAGAAAGGATAGCTACCGACACCATTACCTCCAGCAATAAAAATCCCTTATTCTTTTTCTTCCCAGCTGGCAATGTCATCCCCGCCGCCTTGTTTGCCGTCAGGGCCGTAGGAATACAGGTCATAGTCCGGACTGTGGTCGCCCGGTGATGCATACACATACGGATTTCCCCAGGGGTCGCTCGCCTGTCTTTTAAGATACGGCCCTTTCCAGTTTCTGACGGAAGCCGCTTTTGTGCTCAAACCAGACAGGCCTTCTTCTGTAGTCGGATATCGTCCATTGTCCAGCTCGTACAGATCGAGCGCCACAGAGATATTGGCGTGTATATCTGCGGTGGCTGCGGATATCCTTGCCTCTTCTGAGCGGCCCACGAGCCGCGGCATCACCATTGAGACAAGCACACCTATAATAATCACAACGAGCATCAGTTCGATCAATGTAAAACCTCGGCTAGATTTCATTGAAACCCCCCTTTTTAGCCTTAAGTTATAAGTTGTAAGCTATATTTAACCTCTTACAGCTTACAACTTAAAGCTTATAGCTATTTCTATTAATGCGCGGCTAGCGATATCTGGAATACAGGCAGGAGCATTGAGAGGACGATGAAGCCCACGATAAGGCCCATGGCCAAGATCAGGACCGGCTCCAAAAGAGAAGACATTACCTTGATGGCCCTGTCAGTCTCTGTCTCGTAACTCTTTGCCACTCTTAAAAGCATCTTGTCCAAATGGCCTGCCTCTTCTCCGACTGCTGCCATGTTCACCACGAACCGCGGAAATGCGGAATTGTTCCTTATTGCCGCGGACAGCAAACTGCCTGCCTTGACATCCGCGTAAATGCGATTTATGTCCTGCCTGACAGTTTCATTGGCCGCCACTTCAGACGTTATTTTCAATGAATAGAGTATCGGCACGCCGCTCTTTAAAAGCATGGAGAGCGTCCTCGAAAACCTCGCGAGTTCCACATCCTTTACCAATGCACTGATAATAGGTAATTTAGACACTGCCCTGCCTGAACCGCCTGTGCTTTTAATAAAAAATATCCCTACTCCTGCCAGCGCCAGCAATAAGATCCAGAAACGCCTTACGAAATCGCTCAGCCCGATGATGATCCTCGTGGGAAGCGGCAGGACCTCGCCCATTTCAACAAACACACTGGCCAGCCTCGGTATGACAAACGCCATTAAAATAAATATCGTCACAATGCCCACTGCCGCCATCAGCGCAGGATATGCCAGGGCCATACGGATCCTGGACCTGATCAACGCCTCCTTGTCCAGAAAATCCGAGATATTGGACAGGGCCTCGCTCAACGCGCCCGAGGCCTCGCCAGCACGCACCAGGCTTACGTAGAGATTGGAAAAGATATGGGGATGGCTGGCCAGGGATTCTGAAAACGTGCTGCCCTGTTTTATCCTGTCTCTTACAGTGCGTATGATTTCTTTTAGATACGGGTGGGTTGTCTGCGTCTCAATGATACTCAGCGCGTCAAAAAGCGCCAGCCCTGAATCCACAAGCTCTAAAAGCTGCCTTGTAAAATTTGCCAGGTCCCTGACTGCGACCCGCTGATTTGAAAAAAAAGCGTCTCTGGATTTTCTGTCAGCTGCAGAAGGCGCTTCTCTGATCCATATAGGATGACAGCCGGATGCGAGCAATCTATTTACAGCGGCAGTCTCCGAATCTGCCTCAATGTTTCCCTCTAAAACCTCGGACGGTCCTTTTTTTGCCTTGAAGAGAAAACGGCCCATGCGGGAGTGAAAGTCAATCTTCTTTGGTGACCCTTATTACCTCGTTCATAGTGGTCAGACCCTGTTTTATTTTTTCCCATCCATCCATGCGAAGCGTGCGCATGCCTGATCTCAGGGCCTTATTTTTTATCTGATCGGACGATGCCCTGCGAAGCACCAGATCGCGGATATCCTCGTTCATAAACAGGAATTCATAGATGCCGGTGCGGCCCTTGTAGCCGCTAAACTTGCAGGCCTCGCAGCCCTTGCCTTCGTAAATAACCAAGTCTTTTGGATTTCTGTCTATGCCAAATTCTTTTAACACCTTTTTATCCGGTTTCTTTTCGACCCTGCACTCCGGGCAGAGAAGCCGCACGAGTCGCTGGGCAATGAAGCACTCCACGGAACTTGACACGAGGTACGGCTCAACGCCCATGTCCAAAAGGCGCGTAATAGCGCCCGCGGCATCATTCGTATGCAAGGTGCTGAACACCAGGTGTCCTGTCAGGGCAACGCGGATAGTGGTCTCCACTGTCTCAAAGTCCCTCACCTCTCCCACCATCATGACGTCAGGGTCGTGGCGAAGCATGGAGCGGAGCCCTGTTGCAAAACTCAAACCTATGCGTGGGTGGATCTGGACCTGCGTCACGCCTTTTAATTGATATTCTATGGGGTCTTCTATTGTTATGATCTTTTTGTCTTTTTGATTTATTTTGGACAGGCACGAATAGAGCGTGGTGGTCTTACCGCTGCCCGTAGGCCCTGTTACAAAAATAATGCCGTGGGGCTTGTGTATAAGTCTCCCCAGTCGCGCGAGGTCAAAATCGGAAAGCCCTAATCTTTTCAGGCTGTACAGCATACTGCCCGAAAGGAGTCTGATATCAACGCTCTCGCCGAATTGCGTTGGCAGGATAGAGATCCTCAGGTCCAGCTCCTCTCCGCCCATTTTTATCTTGACGCGGCCGTCCTGGGGGAGCCTGTGCTCTGCTATATCCAGGCCAGCCATGATCTTTATCCTTGATGTGATAGCGGACCGGAAATATTTTATATTCTGCGGGATCGGGATATCGTATAGTATGCCGTCCACCCTGTATCTCACCCTCAATTCATCCTCGTAGGGCTCGATATGGATATCGGTGGCCCTGTCCCTGACTGCCTGGCCAAGGATCTGATTTACAAATCTTATCATAGACGCGTCCTCTGCGACATCTTCTATGTCTTCTGTCCTTGCCCTGGACAATAAGATCTCCTCGATGTCTTTTCCGGCATGCATGATCTTTTCTATTGTCTCCGCGCCTACGCCGTAATATCTCCTGATGGCATCGACTATGTCTTGCCCGCCCGCCAGGACAGCATTGATATCGCAGCCCAACAGCAGCCTTAAGTCATCTAGTATCTCTATGTCCAAGGGGTCTGTAAGCGCGACGGTCAGCGCATTGTCATTAAATTTTACCGGCATGAATCTATAGTGGCAGGCAAACCTGGCAGGGACCTTTTCAAAGACCCTCGTATCGATGCTGACGTCCTTCATCATCACGTACGGGATATTCAATTGCTCGGAAAGCGCAGGGTACAATGCCTCTTCCTTGATAAGGCCCAATTTTATCAGGGTAAGGCCGAGAAACTCGCCTGTCTTTTGATGCCCTTCCAGGCCAGTTGCCAGTTGGCTACGCGAGATCAGGCCTTTTTGAACCAGGGTCTCGCCCAGAAATACAGTCCTTCTGACCAGCATGCCATTTTTCTCCGGTTCCTGTTGCGCGGATTATGTAATGAGATGGAAATCCTTCGGGTCTTCATGTAAATTAGATTTTAACATAAAGCAGCGGGCGTGACAACATAAAAGCAGACACAAAAACCTGCCGGATTTGCTTTACACTTTTGACATTGTTAAAAGTGTAAACTTTAGGGGGTGAATTTTTTCAGGGCAATGGTGGCGTTGTGGCCGCCGAAACCAAGAGAATTGGAAATACAGATATTGACCTTTGACTGCCGCGCCTTGTTCGGTACGTAATTGAGGTCGCAGTCAGGGTCTGGGTTTTCGTAGTTGATGGTGGGCGGGATAATACCTTTTTCAATGGCCATGCAGCATGCGGCAAACTCCACGCCCCCTGCAGCGCCAAGGAGATGGCCTGTCATGGATTTCGTGGATGAGATTGCAACCTTCCTTGCGCTGTCGCCGAATACCTTTTTTATGGCGAGCGTCTCTACCTTGTCATTCAAAAGCGTGGATGTACCATGGGCATTTATATAGGAGACGTCTTCTGGTTTTACGCCCGCGTCTTTTAATGCGCTTGACATGCACCTGGCAGGGCCTTCGCCTGAAGGGTCAGGCGCTGTTATGTGATAACCGTCTCCGGACATGCCGAATCCAATGACCTCTGCATGGATCTTTGCGTTTCTCTTTTTTGCATGCTCGAGCTCCTCCAGGATTGCAATGCCAGCACCCTCTGCCATGACAAACCCGTCTCTCTCTTTATCAAAAGGACGGCTTGCGCGCTCTGGCTCGTTATTCCGGGTAGAAAGCGCCTTTAATGCGCAAAAACCTCCGACGGCGAGGGCCGTAATGCAGCTCTCTGTGCCGCCTGAGATCATTACATCCGCATCGCCATGCTGGATGATCCTGAAGGCATCTCCAAGGGCATGCGTACCTGCTGCGCATGCCGTAGTAGTGCAGGAGTTCGGGCCTTTTACATTGAACATTATAGATATATGGCCGGACGCCATATTTACGATAAGCATGGGGATGAGAAAGGGCGTTATCTTCGCAGGGCCTTTATCAAGGATGACCTTGTACTGCTCCTCTATTATCCTTAGACTTCCTATGCCTGAACCCACGAGGACGCCTACCTTAAAAGGGTCCTCTTTTGATATGTCCAGGCCTGAATCGTCCACAGCCTCCTTTGCGGCAGTCACTGCAAACTGCACGAATTTCTCCATGCGGCGCAATTCTTTTTTGGGTATAAACGGGTGGGGCGTGAAATCCTTTACCTCGCCTGCTATGCGCGAAGTGTAATCCCTGCAGTCAAAGCTGGTCATAGGCCCGACCCCGTTCTTTCCGTTTGCAAGGCCAGACCAGAACGCTTCCTTGTTATTGCCTATCGGCGAAATCACGCCTAATCCTGTGACTACTACCCTTCGCGTCATAACCGACTCCTTAAAAACAAAGGGTTAGAGAGAGATAAAATTAAAATCTTTCCTCCTCTAACCCCTCTATGCCAAATCTCTGGCAGCTCTATTATTTATTCCCTGCCTTCTCTTCTATGTATTTAATGACATCGCCGACATTGGTGATCTTTTCCGCGTCCTCATCAGGGATCTCTATGCCGAACTCCTCTTCAAGGGCCATGACGAGTTCCACGGTGTCGAGCGAGTCTGCGCCGAGGTCATCAATAAAAGAGGCCTCTGGAGTCACTTCCTCCTGTTTTACGCCCAGCTGTTCTGCTACTATAGATTTTACTTTTTCAGCAACTGCCATAATCTTTCCTCCTCAAATGAGTACTTTAGTTATGAAAATCTCTGATTTTCATAACTAAATCTTCCGTGAACTTCTTCTCTGAAGGTACGAATTTGACCCCCACTGTTTCGTTTTGTTTCGCTTTGCTCAACAAAAGCGAAACAAAACGGTGGGGGTAAGTTCGGACA
>JABMRA010000059.1 GCA_013202925.1 Candidatus Omnitrophota bacterium
CCCTGCCTGAGCGGAATCCGAACCTGCCTATGAAATTAAGCGGCGCGTCCTCTGACAATATCGATGCGGTAAACCGCGAACTGTTCTCAATGTATTCGTGGGTGAGGTTCTTCTTGTTGATACTGACTGCTATGGTAACAGGCTCGCTGGTTATCTGAAACAAGGTATTCGCTATCTGGGCATTCAGCGCATCGCCCTTGTTAGAGGCAACCACATACATCCCGTAACCAACATTATGCAATACATTAGGATCCATTGAATCCCTCAAAGACCTTTCTTCAATGCCGCCTCTAAATCCTTTTTCGGCTCGCTGATCAATCTAAGATCGAATTTCTCCTGAAGCACCTTAAATACGTTCCCTGAGATAAAGGCTGGCGGCGTAGGGCCTACATACATGCCTTTTATATTAAGATACAATAAAGAAAGCAGTATTGCAACTGCTTTCTGCTCAAACCAAGACAGGACCAGCGTCAACGGCAGGCCATTTACGTCTGTCTTAAATGCCTCGGCCAGGGCCGCTGCGATCTTTATTGCAGAATACGCGTTGTTGCACTGCCCCACATCCAGAAGCCTGGGGATGCCGTCAATGGCCCCGAAATCAAGATTGTTAAAACGGTACTTGCCGCAGGCCAAGGTAAGGATAACGCAATCCTTTGGGACCATCTCGGCAAATTCCGTATAATAATCGCGTCCGGGTTTTGCGCCGTCGCAGCCGCCGATCAGGAAAAAATGCCTGATCTTGCCGGATTTTACCGCACCCACGATTTTTTCTGCCAGGCCCAGGACAGCTGAATGGTGAAAGCCGGTCATGATCTTTTTGCCTGGCTTCTCCGGCAATGGCGGCAGAGCGTTTGCCTTTTCAATCAACTTGCTAAAGTCATGGCCGTCTATGCGCTGAGCGCCGGCTATGCCGACAACCCCTGTAGTAAAAAATCTATCCAGATATGAATTTTCCGGAGGCGCCTGAACGCAATTCGTAGTGGCAAATATCGCGCCTGTAAATTCCTTGAACTCTTTTTTCTGATTTTGCCACGCCCCTCCATAATTGCCTACCAAATGCTTGAATTTCTTAAGTCCAGGATATCCATGAGCAGGAAGCATCTCGCCATGGGTATATACATTGACTCCTGTTCCTTCGGTCTGTTTTAAAAGTTCAAGCAAATCCAAAAGATCATGACCCGTAACTATAATCCCAGGGCCTTTTTTAGTGCCTGTCTCGACCTCGGTAGGCACCGGATTCCCGAATCTCTCTGTATTCGCCTTGTCCAGAAGCTCCATCACCTTTATATTCATCTCTCCGCATTTTAAAACTGTTGCGAGGTGCTGATTCAAATCAAAGTTTGTATTTGTCAATGTTGTAAACAGTCCCTCGTGCATAAACGCGTCCACTGCCTCATCCTTTGCGCCCAGTTTCCTCGCGTGATAGGCATAGGCAGCTATACCCTTCAGGCCGAAAAGCAAGGTATCCTGCAGGCTCTGGATATCTTCGTTTTTCCCACACACGCCTACCTTTGTACAACCTGTCCCGCCGACTGTCTGTTCACATTGATAACAAAACATCTTAACCTCCCAAATTTTGCTTTGCAAAATTTGATCCCGAGCCGCCCTGATTTTTTCCATCATACGGCGAGGGACCTTTCACTATTTTTTCTGCTTTTTGTATTTTTTATATTTCTCCGGGCCAATACATGCCTTGGCCATACTGCACCAGTCAAGGCATGACTGGGGCATATTCCTTGAGACCTTTTTCTTGCAATGCAGACACGTGGTCTCTGTTTCATCAGACCAGATCTCTATTTCCTTTCCGCAAGCGCACCTGATATTTTCAGGAAAAGGCTCCTTGATCCTTTTTGATCCAGGGCAGCCGTCAAAAAAACTCATTTCACGTCCCCCTTGATACCAATAGTGACTTCCTTTAAAGGGATCTTTTTACCAGACAGCCTCAATGCCTCATTAACGATCTGGATCAGACCAAAACAGCACGGCACCTCCATGTGCAGCACTGTTATGCTCTTTATATCGTTCATCTTAAAGATCTCTGCCAATTTTTCCTCGTATATCGTGGCTGCGTCCAGTTTCGGACAACCCAGGAGAAGCACCCTGCCCTTCAGAAAATCCTGATGAAAATCAGGATATGAAAATGCCGTGCAATCCGCAGCTATCAATAGATCCGCATCCTTTAGATACGGCGCCTGGGTAGGCACCAGCATCAATTGCACAGGCCAGTTTGCGAGCTCAGATTCTGTATTTCTTTTCCCTTGTCTCTTGTCGCTTGTTGCCTGTCTCTTAATCATCTTCACTGCTGTCCCTGGACAACCGCACGGCAATGCCTTTTCCTTCTCCTTTAATTTCTCAATGTGCTTCTCTGTCGCCTTCTCGTCAAAGGCCCTTGCCTCTCTCTCCTCAATAGTTATTGCGCCTTCCGGGCAATGTCCAAGGCATGCGCCAAGGCCATCACAATAGACCTCTTTTACGAGCCTTGCCTTGCCGTCTACTATCTGCAAAGCGCCCTCAGCGCAATTCGGTATACAGAGTCCGCAGCCAGTGCATTTTTCTTCATCTATCTTTACGATCTTTCTTTTTGACATAGCTCTACCCCTTCATCAAACTAGCAATGGTTATCTTGTTTAACTTATTATCCAGCTCCTTGCCTATGGCCCTCAACTTTTTTCTCAGCAAACACCCTCTCATTACATTCGGGCATATTCTCCCTTTTAAAAGGCAATTGGTAAGATTCATCTTTCCCTGAAACGTCTCCATAAGATCTGTCAATCTTATGCCCCCTGGCGAACGTACCAGGGAAAAACCTCCGCCTTTTCCCTTATTTGAGGCCAGAAACCCCTTCCTGGCTAATTTCTGAAGTATCCTTCTTAAAAATCTCTCCGGCAGGCGTTCTTTTTTTACAATGTCATCGACTGTGACTACCTCGGCCTTTGGCTGTCTTGCCATATAGATAAGCGCCCTTACCGCGTAATCCGTATCCCTGGAAATAAAATTCATATCGGCCCCTTTCTTAATAATACTATTTTAGTATTATTAAAGGCCCTTGTCAAGTATTTTTTATCTTTTTCTATTAATCAGTCTGGAAAGGATTATGCTCAACTCGTAAAGGAGCAAAAGGGGCACGGCCAGAAGGCATTGCGTGATTACATCAGGCGGGGTAAAGATAGCCCCTGCGATAAACATGATAACTATCGCATATTTCCTGTTCCTGGACAAATAGCGCGGCGTGACCACACCTATCTTTGAAAGGAAGAGAATCGCTATGGGTAACTGAAAAACCACTCCAAATACCAACGTCATGATACCGACAAAAGAAACATACCTTCCTACGCTTATCATCGGGATGACAAAATCCGTACTGAAACCAAGCAGAAATTTTATGGCTATAGGTACGATAACGAAATATCCAAAAGAAATCCCGGCTATAAAAAATATAAAAGATAACAAGCCAAATAATGACGCATGTTTCTTCTCTTCCCATCCCAGGCCTTCGGAAATAAAGTCCCAAATATGATAAAGGATATAGGGTGAGGATAAAAATAATCCTCCAAAAAGCGCTATCTTTATAGTGGCAATAATTGCCTCTGCAGGGGCAATGAATACAAGTGTCCCCCCCAAGGGCTTTACCAAATAAGAAAAGATTTTATCTTTTAGGCTATACATAATCCCAGAAACCAGGATTATAAAAACAATGGATTTTATAATCCTTAGCCTGAGTTCTTCCAGGTGTTCAATAAATGTAAGTTTTTTAACCATACCCTCCCAACATAACCCCTGGATTACTCAATGCCTCCACAACCCACCTCCACAATCTGCATCCCCGAATATTATACTCCTAGAAATAAAGAATCCCAAGCAAAACTTCTTGCTTGGGATTCATGAGAATGCTTGACACTTTAGTCCTGGACGAAAGTGTCAAGCATTTAGTTGGTAAGTACG
>JABMRA010000060.1 GCA_013202925.1 Candidatus Omnitrophota bacterium
AGCCCGCTTCGCGGGCGAAGCGAGGCGAGCAATCTCAGCTCACATGCGATTGCTTCGTCGGGTCAATTGGTTGGCCACCTCGCAATGACCCGCCCAGGCGGGTCATTTTTTCTTCTTGCTCCTTTTATCGCTGGCTATGACTTCGTCGATAATACCGTAATCCTTTGCCTCTTGCGCTGACATAAAATAGTCCCTGTCCGTATCCTTCTTTATCCTGTCCAATTCCTGCCCTGTGTGCTTTGCCAGGATCTCATTGATCCTGTCTCGCATCTTTAAGATCTCTTTTGCCTGTATACCGATGTCTACTGCCTGGCCCTGCGCCCCGCCCCATGGCTGGTGTATCATGACCCGCGAATTCGGAAGGGCTATGCGCTTGCCCTTTGTCCCTGCTGCCAGAAGCACTGCGCCCATGCTGGTCGCCTGACCCATGCAATACGTGCAGATATCAGGTTTGACAAACTGCATGGTGTCGTATATCGCAAGTCCCGCAGTCACGATCCCTCCTGGGCTGTTTATGTAAACATTGATGTCTCTCTCGGGGTCCTCCTGCTGCAGGAACAGCATCTGCGCAATCACCAGGTTTGCAATAACATCATTTATTGCGTCGCCAATAAAGATTATCCTGTCCTTCA
Organism: Candidatus Omnitrophota bacterium; assembly: GCA_013202925.1. Lineage (GTDB taxonomy): Bacteria > Omnitrophota > Gorgyraeia > Gorgyraeales > Gorgyraeaceae > JABMRA01. Next base: position 633 of record JABMRA010000060.1, read on the forward strand.
ACAGCCTTGAATAGATATCATACGCCCGTTCTCCGCGATCCGACTGCTCGATAACAATAGGAACTAAAGTAGACATGCAAGCCTCCTTTGTTAGGCGATCTTCGCCTCTTTCAGCAAAAACCCCATCACCTTGGCATTTCGCATATTCAATGCCATCTCATCCAGCATGTGATTCTTTTCCAGATATTTTTTTATCTCGTCTTTTGTCTTCTTATATTGCTGTGCCATCTCTTCGATGCGCTTCTCGATCTCATCCTCTTTTAAATAGATCTTTTCGGATTGCGCGATCTTATCCAGTATAAAAAACGCCTTTACCTGCCGCACTGCCTGCTTCTCCGCGTTTTCCTCCAGTTCCTTCCTGTCCTTATCCGTCAATGAAAATTTCTTGTCAGGGTTTTGTTTTTTCTGAATGGTCTCCATGTAGGCGATGCGGTTATTGGCATCCTTTATCAGCCTTTCCTTCTCGGCCTTCAATAATGACTCAGGGATCTCAAAATTCATCCCGTCGACAAGCTGCTTAATAAGCTGCATTTCCAAATCGGCCTGCGCGTCCTGCTCCAGCCTCATTTTCATGTCTTGCCGTATGGCATCCTTTAATTTTTCCAGATTCTCGAGCCCCAGATCCTTTGCAAATTCGTCATCGATCTTCGGGAGGACCTTTTCTTTTTCCTCGCTGTCTTTCTTTGGCACGTTCTGCGCATTTGCCTCTCTCAGGGATTCCAGATTTTTCTGGACATCCTCTTCCTTTACATCTCTAGGCTTCCTCTTTAATCTCAACCCCTTATAATTTTTCAAAGAAAATTCCGGCCTTGTCTCGATGCTCGCCCTGTAAGAAAAACCTTCGTTTAAATCGAGCTTCACGTCGGTGATATCAGGATATCCTATTGGGTTCAGTTTGTATTGTTCCAGGATCTCTTTATAAGTCTCTGGCACGAGACCTTTTATCACTTCTTCTTTTGCTGTTTTGCCGTAATGGCGCTCCAGGAGGTCCCTTGGCGCCTTCCCAACCCTGTATCCCGGCACATTGGCGACCTTTTTTATACCTCCATAGACCTTCTCGAATTCGTCCTTCACCCTTTCAGGGGTAAGTTTCACCTCTACGACCTTCTTGCAATTCTTGAGTTTCTTAATCGATGATTTCATGCTGTCTCTCTATTCTATCCGCCTCCGCCAAGAAAAAAGTTTAAAGCAAATAGGCTGCGGCGGATAAATTCGCACAGTAATCCGCCTAGGCGGATTACGTTCTCATTTACATCCTGAATTTTTCGCCCAGATAGATCTCACGCGCCCTCGGGTCCTTGATCAACTGTTCTGCTGTGCCTGAAATCAGGATTCTTCCTCCTGCCATTATATACGAACGGTCAGTGATTTCAAGTGTTTCTCTTACATTGTGGTCAGTGAGGAGTATGCCCAGCCCCTTTCTCTTGAGTTCAGCAATGATCTCCTGCGCATCAGCCACTGCAATCGGGTCTATACCGCTGAACGGCTCGTCCAGGAGTATAAACAATGGGTTCGTCACGAGCGCCCTTGTGATTTCCAGCCTGCGCCTCTCTCCGCCTGAAAGCATATACGCCTTTTTCTTTGCCAGATGCGAGATCTTGAGTTCATCCAGAAGCTCCTTCAGCCTATTCTTCCTGACTGTCCGCGGAAGCTCCAGCGACTCCAGTATTGCCATGATGTTTTCTTCAACAGTAAGCTTTCTGAAAACCGACGGCTCCTGTGAAAGATAACCTATTCCGTTCCGCGAGCGCTTGTACATCGCAAGCCTTGTAATGTCTTTATTGTCAAAGATTATCCTGCCCTTTTCCGGCCTCAACATGCCCACTACCATGTAAAACGTGGTGGTCTTTCCCGCGCCGTTCGGGCCCAAAAGCCCCACGACCTCGCCCCTTTTTATATTGATATCCACGCCGTCCACTACCCTTTTTCCGTCGTAGGACTTGACGAGGTTTTCTATCTCCAGTAAGTGCTCGTTATTATTAATCATAATCGCCTTACCCTCGTCATTGCGACTCGACTTAAAGTATCGGCACAGGAAGCCCGATTCGCCCGAGAAGCGAGGCGATCCCGCTTCGCCCGCGAAGCGAGGC
>JABMRA010000061.1 GCA_013202925.1 Candidatus Omnitrophota bacterium
ATTTGAGCCCGATACCCAATGCCTCTTTAAACACATGATAGATCAATTTTTCCATCACGCCGAATATCTCTTCTTCATCTACAAAAGACATCTCCATGTCCAGCTGCGTAAATTCCGGCTGCCTGTCCGCGCGCATGTCTTCATCCCTGAAACACTTTGCAATCTGAAAATATTTCTCAAATCCCGCAACCATCAATAGCTGCTTAAAAAGCTGAGGGGATTGAGGAAGGGCGAAGAATCTCCCCCAATTCAACCTTGAAGGGACCAGAAAATCACGCGCCCCTTCCGGCGTAGATTTAGTCAGGACAGGTGTCTCGACTTCTATAAACCCGTCCTTGTCCAGAAAATCCCTTATTGATTTACATATCTTGTGGCGCAGGAACAGTCTTTTTTGAACCTCGGGCCTTCTCAAGTCAATATACCTGTATTTAAGTCTGACCTCTTCGGATACCTCGGACATCTCGTCCAATTCAAAAGGCGGGGTCTGCGAGGCATTTATTATCTCCATCTCTTCCGCCGCAAGCTCCACCTGGCCCGTTACGATCTTGGGGTTTTCTGTTCCATTTGGCCTCTTCCGCACCAGACCCTTTACACCTATCACGTATTCAGACCGCAGCTCTTCTGCCTTTTTATTTTTGAAAAACACCACCTGGGTAAGTCCGCTTCTATCGCGTATATCCACAAAGATTATCTTGCCGTGGTCGCGTCTCTTGTGCACCCATCCAAGAAGCGTCGCCTTCTCACCTATATTTTTTGCTGTCAGCTCTCCGCATGCGTGTGTGCGTTTCATCTGGCCTTTATCTCCTTTACGATATCCGTTATTTCGATCTCCTTCTGGCTTCCTTTTTCCATATCCCTCAGCGCGACCTTATTCCCCTTAAACTCCTCTTCTCCAAAAATAATCGCAAACCTGGCATTTAGTCTCTGCGCCTTCCTCATCTGCGCCTTTAGGGATTTCTTTTCATAATCCATGTCGCACAAGATGCCTTTGCCCCGCAATGTATCCATCAGCGCAAATGCCTTTTCATCAAGGCCCTCGCCTGCAACAGCAATAAAGACATCCATGGCAGGGCTCGATTGCGAAACATCCTCTTTTACGGCCATGATAAGCCTTTCAGTGCCGAATGCAAATCCAACAGCCGGCGTGTCCTGTCCGCCCATGTCTTTTATAAGATCATTGTACCTGCCGCCTGCGCAGACAGCGTCTTTTGCGCCCAGGTCCTTCTGTGTTATCTCAAATACGGTCTTTGTGTAGTAATCCAGTCCCCGCACTATCTTTGAATCTGTCTCGTATTTAATACCGAGTCCTTCCAGGCCCTTTTTTACGGACTCGAAATGCGCGCTGCATTCCGGGCACAGCGGATCTTTGAGCCTGATATCCCTGACGGCCTCTCCGCATTTTGGGTTCTTGCAGTCAAATACCCTCAACACGTTCTTATTGTAACGCTCCTTGCATTCGTCGCACAATGAGCCCAGAAGCGGTTTGATGCCTGCCCTGTATTTTTCTATTATTTTGAGTTTGTCCTTTTTACAGCCCAGGCTGTTTATCTTTAAATTAAATTCCTTTGCGCCCAGCCCCTCCAGAAATTTTACTGCAAGCGAGATCACTTCCACGTCAAGCAAAGGATTGTCTGATCCGATCGCCTCTACGCCCAACTGATGAAACTGGCGCTGTCTGCCCTTCTGCGGCCGCTCGCTCCTGAACATGGGCCCGATATAAAATAATTTCGTAACTGCCTGATTCTGACCCAGGGTGTTCTCCAGATACGCCCTGACAATAGAGGCAGTCGCCTCCGGCCTTAGGGCAATATTTCTTCCGCCGCGGTCAGAAAAAACATACATCTCCTTCTGCACTATATCAGTGGCGTCCCCTATGCTTCTTATAAAAAGGGCAGCCTCCTCGATCACGGGCGTCCTTATCTCTTTATACGCATATATAGAAAATATCTGCCTGCCGTAGGCCTCTATCTTCTGCCACATGCCCGCTTCCGCAGGCAAAATATCCTTTGTCCCTCTTATCGCTTTTAACATATCCCGCCCCTAAACTATTTTACCTTTGCCTTCATTATAAGGCCTGGCTTAAAAACAGCTACGCGCTTTGGTTTAACAGGGACCTGCTGGCCGGTCCTTGGATTCCGGCCCATGCGGCCCTTCCTTGATTTTGTCTTGAATACGCCGAAATTCCTGAGCTCTATCTTTTCCCCTTTTGCCAGGACGTCGACTATGATATCAAAGGTCATCTGCACGACCTTCTTAACGTCTATCTGTTTTACTCCTGACTCGCTCGCGATCCTGATAACGATATCCTTCTTGGTCATTGCCTACCTCCCTCGTATAATGTTCAGAAGTCAGAGGCCAGATGTCAGAAATCAGATTTTTCTGCTTTCTGTCTTCTGTCTTCTGTTGTTGTATCTGGTTTAATTACAAGGGGTAGTGTAACACGGTTCGCATGACGATGTCAAACAAAATTTAAATATTACATGTACTATTTGAATAGTTACATTACACTCTGCACGGTCCGGCCAGTGTCTTGAGAGGCATCGCTGCGACGAGCGGGCACGGTGTCCGCCATGCTTTTTGGCGGACGAGCGAGGAGCAGCAATGAGCGAAAATTCCCTCGCTGGGGGAATTTTCGCGTCCTATCAAGGCACTGCCAGACTGTGCAGGGTGTACCCAAGGACTATCGCGAGATATCCATGATCTTGTATTTCAATATGCCTGCCGGGATCTTTATGTTCACGATCTCGCCTTTTTTCTTACCCAGGAG